>JBDUAM010000205.1:0-6936 GCA_040004655.1 Chthonomonadales bacterium
CGATAGGAAGGATCTGCTTGTGTGTTACATTGAAACTGCGGTTCGGCGCCTCGCACGACACGACGGACCATACTCAGTGGACACACCGACGCACAAGCAGATCCTTCGTTCCTCAGGATGACGCGTTGGAAGATTTCACGCATCCAACCACGGTTTCCATACAATTGCCTCCTTCATGATGCATTGTTGACATCGGTTCGGATTATCCCGACTTGCAGTACAATGTCAGATAGTTGCGACCAATCCACAACTAAGCCATTGAAACCGATTGCCAAGTGAGAAAGTAACCTGATCATGCGACTATTCCAACGTAAAGGCAAGTTCTCAAAGGCGCGACTGTGCACGTGCCTCGGTTGTTTGGGTCTGCCGGTTCTACTTCTTATCACACTCTTCACGATTTACTCGTGGCACAATCGGCCCGTAAATATTGTTATTGGTGATCCCCCGGCGTTGCCGGCCGTTAATGCCCGCGATGATTTTCTCAACGCTGGCTACTTGGCCAGAAACATGATCAACAAGTCCATTTTTGATTCGGATCACAAGAAAACCTACACTCGCGCGGAATATGCCGACTGTGCCCGAAGCGCTGTCCCGGTTGTCGAAGCCTTGCAAATCGGTTTGACGAAACCCTATACAGCGATATCGCGGAGAGGTCCAGAGGTAATTGACCAATCGAATGATTCCGACATTGCGATTTACCGAGACCTTGCCAAGGCCGTTGCCGGGGCAGCTCTTCATTACGACATTCTTGGCGAGCACGCCAGAGCTATGGACATGCGACTGGATTGCCTTGAAATGGCATTAATGATCGCTACAGGCGGAAGCACTCGAGATGCGTTGAACTCCTCGGATGTTGCAACGATCGCATTTTACAATATTGAATACAACTTAAAAATGCTCACCAGCAAACAGCTTGCTGACGCATCAGAGAGATTGAATCGAATTCGCAAGAAACTCGTGGACTATGGATCATTGATGGCGGAAGAGGGCAACATAAACGTGCTCATGTATCAGGACAGTTTGAAACGAGAGGGTGGTTGGCGCGAGCGGTTCAAGAGATATCACCACGACTTGCACTTCTTGGATAATATCATCGGCCCTGGTCCAAAACAGGTCGAATGGTGGGAGTTCATAAAGATCGATTGGGCGGACAAGAACGCCGTTGCGCAGGGAATTCAGAAATTTTATAACGGGCTTTCTTCGGAATTTCAGGGTCCCTTCCATAGGCCGCTTAAGAAGCAGATGCCTCTCGGCACTCCGCCGCTGTTTGGCTCGGATACGGTAAATGACGCATGGGGGATCCACCTTGTGCTGCAATCCAAGATCGATCTTCTGCGAATAGAATTGGCTTTGCACCAGTACAAAGCCGACAATAAGCGCTTCCCGCAGACCCTCGCGGAGCTTGTGCCGAAGTACATCCCTGTGGTGCCGGTCGACCCATTTAACAACAACTCGCCTTATATCTATACAGTAAGAGGTGACTTACGCATAAGCCTGTATGGACTTGGGCCGGACATGATCGATCACAAGGGCACGCCGGGGCAGTTCTCCGGTCAAAAGGGCTTTGACATCGTAACCCAGAAGCTTGGACAAACTATTGGACTGCCGGAGAAATAGGGCATATGAGATTATTCAAGTTTAAACGGAAGTTGTCTAAAGCAAAACTGCTCACTTGTTTCGGGTGTCTTGGTGTGCCGATGATCGCCCTGATCCTGACGATCGGTACTTTTTACTGGCGAAATCGAAAGGTAGTCCTTGAGGTCCCAACCCCTGCAATGCCTGCCGTCAATGCGCGAGATGATTTCTTTAAGGCTGGAACCATCTCCAAAAACATGAAGCATCCATCCATTTTGTCCAGCCCGAAGCCTGAAACCATGACCCTTGCAGACATGGCTGCCAATGCTAAGGACGTTAAGGCCGTGATCGCCGCTCTGCAACCCGGGTTTCACAAGGAGTATCGGGAGAATCCAATTCGGTCCCTGGCAGGCATTGCAAATATGTATCCAAATTTTGCCTTGTTCCGCGAGTCCGCTCGGCAAATGACGGGTGCAGCTATCTATCACGACCTAACCGGGAATCACCGTAAAGCGATGGAACTACGGCTGGATGCCATGGAACTTGGAGTGATGGCGGCAAATGGCGGTTCGCTGATCAGCGATCTCGTCAGTGATGCGATTGTTGCTATAGCAGCTAACAATATGGAGTGGTCATTCTCAAAATTGAACACGAACGACCTTGCTCGAATGGCGCAGAGGTTGGAAATAATCCGTGACAAAGCAGTGCCATTTAGCTCCGTTATGAAAGAAGAAGGCGACAATTCGGTCTCTACTTTTGTAGCATTATCGAATGCGCCAAGCAGTATTAGGGAAAGATATAGCTCTGCAATGGCTGATTCGTCTGGCAACGTTCCCGTTGTTCCTAAGCTAACTGATTTCCGGGAATATCTGAAATCAGAATTCACCGATAAGAACCAGATGGCGCATCAAGTAGGGACCTTCTACAATCAGTTTGTTGAAGAGGTGAAAACTCCTTATCACTTAAAGCAGCGCACGTCACCTGGCGACAATGCATGGCTACTATCGATTAATGGCGTCGGGTTGCAAGCTTGGTCGGCTCACGTGAAGGCACAATCTGAGATCGATCTGATCAGCCTGGAAGTCGCACTCCTTCGCTTCAAAGCTGACAATCACCGGTTCCCGGCGTCGCTGTCAGAAGTGTCACCAAAATATCTTAAGACAATTCCGGTCGATCCTTTTAACAACAACGGACCTTACCGATACCAACTCAAACAGGATGGCAGTTACCAGCTCTACGGCCTCGGACCAGACATGATCGACCATCATGGCACATCAGGTAAGAGGCCGGGCGAACCAGGAACAGATATGGTCGCGGGGAAACTCGGGCGAGTTCCGAAGTTTCCAACGAAGTAGATGCTATGAAACTCTTCAAGCGAAAACTAAAGCTCTCCAAAGCGAAACTACTCACGTGTTTCGGGTGTCTCGGTGTGCCGGTTCTCGTTGTGGTCATGTTCGTCGCGGATTTCTACTGGCGTAATCGACCGGTAAAAATAGACATTCCCGAGCACGCCATGCCCAAAGTAAATGCCCGCGACGATTTTCTCAAAGCTGCCGCCTTAGCCAACCAGATGGTCCATACCTCCCCAATGACATGGCCCTGGGAGAAACAACAGACCGAAACCAAACAGGACTATGCCCTTTGTGCAAAGGATGCGGAGGCGCCTATCGGTGCCTTACGTGCCGGGCTAACCAGGCCATACGTTGGTTTGAATCCTCGAGCGGTCGCAAATGGCCAGAGCACGACGATTCCTTACCTGAATTTGGTCAGGAACCTGTATGGAGCAGCGTTTCATTACCACCTGATTGGCGATCACGCCACAGCAACAGAGATCCGGCTGGATGGCATGGAATTTGCTGCAATGCTCTCCCATGGCGGGACGGTGGGAGAGGGCGATCTCACTCCGGGCTGCTTTCTTGTGATTGCAAATATCGTTGAGGAGTCTATAAGCAAATTGTCGTCCAACCAATTGGATCACGTCGCCTTGAGATTGGAGATTATCAGGTCCAAATTGAATAATTGTAGTTTCCTGGTAGAGCAAAAGGGGAATCTGTACCTGCAGGAATTTGTGGATGAGCTACTAAAACGTGGCGGACCCTATAACCGATTTGACGACTACAGGAATGCCCAGCATGGATATTACACGCCTAACGGACTTCCACCGGTAAAGGCACCAGATGTGTGGGGCTGGATAAAGCACGAGATGCGAGACAAAACAGAATTGGCACATGAGATGCAAAATTACTACCGCGATCTGGCAATTGAAATGTCGACAAGTTTCCATAAGACCGTAAAAACCAGAATTCCGGACGACGTGGAATTTTCAAGTGAAAGATCACTCGGAACAACGTTTTGGGCCGAGCACTTTCAGATTCAATCAATGCTTGATCTATACCGACTAGAAGTGGCCCTGCTGAGATTTCGTGCGGACAATCGCAAGTATCCGGCAACTCTGAAGGAGCTCTCGCCGAAATACCTAGTCACCATCCCAGTTGACCCATTCTCGAACAATGGGCCGTACAGGTATCACAAAACATCGGATGGGAAGTACTTGTTGTACGGTCTCAATAAGGATATGATCGACCATGGCGGGGTGCCGGGCAGTTATCAGGGAGACATGAGTCTCGGCCTCGTGGCTGGCAATTTGGATCGCAAAGTTAAGATTCCTAAGAAGTAGATGCCATGAAACTCTTCAAACGAACACGAAAACTCTCCAAAGCGAAACTGCTCACCTGTTTCGGATGCATGGTTGTGCCAATTCTCGCCGTCATCTTGCTCGCCATCGACTTCACCATTGCCAATCGACCCGTAATCCTGAACATTCCCACGCCTGCCATGCCGGCTGTCAATGCCCGTGACGACTTTCTCAAGGCAGGCGCTTTGGCCAAGAAGATGGTCCACCATTCGATGTCTAATTCACCAAAGCCAGAGACGTACAAACTTGCCGACTTTGCAGCCTGCGCGGTCGATGCGGAGCCGGTGATCGCGGCCCTGCGCGCCGGGTTTCTCAAGCCATTCATGGAACCTCCGCAGCGCAGCTCGGCCACAGTTTCAAATTCGATACAAGACTACGGTGTCTACCGAAATATTGAACGCGAACTGACCGGGGCAGCGACGCACTTTGACATGATCGGCAAGCCCGGTCGTGCCACGCAAATTCGCCTGGATGGGATGGAGCTGGGAGTCATGATTGAGCACGGTGGCGGACTTATCACCAGTCTTGTCTCCAGTGCGTGCGTAAGCATGAGTGCACCAGGATTAGAGGATCAGCTTCCACTGTTAAGCAGCGAAGAGTTGATTGCAGTTTCAAATCGATTAGACCATATTCAATCGAAACTCGTCGATTATAGGTCCGTTGCAGGGGAAGAAGAGAATCTTATTTTGGTGATGTTCAAAGAGTTTGTCAACGTCAGATCCAATCCTCAGGAGAGATTTCAAGTATATCGCTCAATTGTTCACTCTTCCGATGATGATTCGCTGAGACCCAAAGACATTACCGGCTGGTTTGGTTTTGAGTTTGAAAACAAGAGGGAGTTGGCAGAAAAGATCAAGAAGTATTACAAAGACTTAATTGTTGAAATGGGAGACGTCTACCACAAGCAGTCACGAACATCTATGAACGGTAATTTCTATCTACAATCGTTTTGCAACTACTCTTTCTCCGGTTGGGGAAAGCATCTCGCCGTACAATCCAGGATCGACCTACTACGGCTCGAAGTTGCACTCCTGCGGTTCAAAGCGGACAATCACAAGTTTCCCACGACTCTGGTCGAACTGTCCCCGAAGTATCTGAAGTCCATACCGGTCGACCCTCTGGATAGTAACAAGCCATACAAATACCAACTCAAACCTGATGGTACTTACTTGTTATATGGCCTCAGGCCAGACATGGTCGACCACCATGGCACAACTATGGAGGTCGGTGAGGATAAGGGATTTGATCTGGTAGCAGGTCACTTGGCGCGCAAAGTCAAGTTGCCGACGAAGTGAGAGAATGAAACTCTTCAAACGAAAACTCAATCTCTCGAAACCGAAATTGATGACATGCTTCGGGTGCCTTGGCGTGCCTGCTTTGGCGATCATATTATTGATCGTTGAGCATCGGCTTCGGAATCGGCCGGTACACATCAGTATTCCTGCGCCGATTGTCATTCCTGTAAACGCGAGGGACGACTTTCTCGCCGCTGGTACGCTCGCACTGAAGATAGAAAATGCACACAAAAAAGTGACCGATTATATGAGGGACCATTCAGCGGCCGACTATGCGGAAAGTGAAAGGCTTTTCAGATCAATATTGGTCAGGATAAAACCTGGTCTCTTAAAGCCGTATCATTCACTACAGAATCGATCTCCCCAGTGGTATTACGACGGTAGCAGCGGAGAATACAACGCGCTCAGGGATGCATTACAATACTCCTCCTTGCACTATGAATTGAAGGGAGAATTTACTCGGTGCGTTGAAACCCAGTTAGACGGACTAGAATTTGGTGCAATGATTTCCCGAGGAGGTTCGTTGATGTGCGCACACAATTCCCTCAAGGAAATGAGGCCGTTTGCCTACCATTTAGAGTGGCCATTATCAAAATTGACGCCTAATGAATTGGCGCATGTGGCTGATCGCCTAGATGTTATTCGTTCCAAGTTCACGCCAATCAGTTCTAATTGTGCCGAAGGTCGCAATGAAGAGATGACCCGATATTTACTTGCTCTGGCAAAAAACCGAAATGTTATTGATCGAACGCAAGACTACGCAATGGCCGTACACCCGATCTCGCATGGCGAGAGCAATATTGAGATATTTGACATACCCAATTTCTTTGGGAGCGAAATGTATGACAAGCAAAGACTCGCATCTGAGATTGACGAATACTTCCGCAACTGTGCGGTCGAGCTGGATGAGCCATATCACAAGCCATTCCGTACCCGATTGCCAAAGCATGCGAATGTGTATGTCAGGGAAGAAAACTACGAGTATTTGTGGTCTATGCAAGCAACTGAATGGTCGGAGGTCGACCTTCTCGGGCTTGAGGTCGCACTGCGACGCTTCAAAGAGGAGCGCCACAAGTTCCCAGTGACCCTGACAGAACTGTCACCGAAATTCTTAAGGACACTCCCGGTCGATCCGTTTGACACCAACAAACCGTACAAATATCAGCTCAAACCTGATGGTACCTACTTACTCTACGGCCTTGGTGAGGACATGGCCGACCATCATGGCACACCCGGCAGATTCGCCGGGGACAAGGGATTTGATCTGGTTGCAGGTCATCTTGCGCGCAAGTTCAAATTGCCGACAAAATGACTTCAAACGAAGTGAGGTCCACAACTTCCCAAATTGTCATCCTGACACCAGGAAGGATC
>JBDUAM010000082.1:0-2088 GCA_040004655.1 Chthonomonadales bacterium
TCAATCGTAAGGCTCCGAAAGGTTCGGCGCCGTGGCCATCGCCGCCCGGGACGCGTTCACGGCCCGCAAGGTCGACCTTATACGACCAGACCACGTTGCCGGTTTGATCATACTCTCGGATAACGCCCTGGATTTCGTGGCCAGCGAGATAATGACCATTGTCGAGCTTTCGGACTGAGCGAGTGTCATTATGCGCCGGAGGGGTATCGAATTTGATCGGAATTTCGTGAACGATTTTGTCGAGCTTATCCACTTCGATGATCCGCGAATTGCCCGTTTCGGATATCATCGTAATTCCGTTTTTGAGTCGTTGAAAGGAGTGGATCTGTACATCGCCAGCATTAGAAGCAATCGGCTTGCTCTCATGCTTCCAGACGATCTCCTTTGCCGGGGTCATCTCTACGACGGTTGTAATGCTGTTTTGGATGAGCATGTTGCCATTTGGCAATACCTGAATGTCGTGAGAAGTGAAGGGCATGGCAACTTCCCATTCGATTTCGCCTTTGGCGTTGAGGATTACAACATGCCCGTTAGAGTGTGCGATAAAACGGTGACCGACGTCGGCCATCCCGGCTGTGGCAAAAAGGAGCGAGCAAAGTACAAGCAACAAAAACATGGATCGTTTAATCATCGTTGACCTTTCTAAGAGCAAATCTTGTTCATCGAGTCCACCCTGGTAAGTTACTCACGTTTGTGCGAATGAGTTGTCCCGCGCAGGCGCATACCCGAATAACGTTATATATGACAGTATATATCAGAAGGTAAGTTTTCAAATCTCAATTCAGGTGGCGACGAGAGAGAATGTGGCAAGAAATACACAGCATAAAGAACCTGTATCACGTTCCGGACCTCCGGATTGGCGCCACACGCAAGATCATCTCGCTCATGGGAATTGTTCATCGCCTAACTCGGCACATCGAGGTCGACATTTTCTATCAAGTTGGCACAGGACAGTTCCTGGTGAACCCAGCCCAACGGACAAGCATCAACGGCCGGGTGTATCATGCACAGATAGACTACTTACTCCACAGTCTGTGTGCGTTCATTTCCGTCGTCATAAAAGTGATCGAGATACTCTTCCGTAGAGAGGTCGCTCTCCCGCATCAGTGAGTAAACCTCTGTTCCGTGATTGATGGTCTTGTCGAATAGGTGATAAACGTTCACAAATCCCAGATACTCTGTCCCAAAGACGTCGCTACAATACTCCTCTGCTTCTACCTCCGCTTTGGCAATGGCATCAAGGAAGTCCGTGGCGTGAAACAGAACGACACGCTCCTCAAACCGAGCCTTCGGCGTGCCATCTTCGATGATACGACTCTTGTAAACTGTTTTTGCTGCATACCACTCTGGATTTTCCATGGTGTGAGTGAGCGACCTATCTTTTGGTTACGATGCGCTCTGCGGCGTAACCAGTATTCGTTTGTAATAAATAGTCGACTTAACGGCTACTTGATGTTTGAAATGATACAAGAACGAACAAGCAATGTCAATTACAATTCCAACCGAGACGCAATATGCGTTCCGGGAGGTCTCCGGATACCGTGAGTGTTTTTATTCGCCGACTACCTACCATTTATCGACCTGCACCTCGGCGCGTCGATGCGGTCACTGAAACGAAGCATCACTTTACGGCCTTGCGAGGTTGATGTACGCAAACTGTCCGTCATTGTCTTCCGCTATGCCTTTTAACAGATCGATGCCGATGAAATTCTCTCCGAGACCGAGGGCAAGCGTAAGGATTTTGACGTGTTTTGGATTGTGTTCTTTAATGAATGCCCTCAAACGTGTGAAATCGCGAATTCCCGTCTCCGGTTCGCCGTCTGACATCAGAAAAATGTGCGAAATATTTTCCAGAGATAGTGCAGTTTCCATTGCAGCCGATACATTTGTATGGTGATTCAGGCGAATGGCCTGCACGTAATCCATGGCCTTTTCAATGTTTTCGGGCGTTCCGGAGAGCATAGTCGGGGAATACAGACTGACTCTGGCATCAAAATTAAGGATGTCAAAAGTATCTGACGGACGCAGTTCAGAGAGGGCTTTCTTGAGAGCAGCTTTCGCTTTACCGATCTTATTGCCTTCATTCAT
>JBDUAM010000349.1:0-6921 GCA_040004655.1 Chthonomonadales bacterium
TTATTCTGATCGTTGCCGCGTTGACGGTGGCGGTGCCGTCTTTGATTGTCTATTCATACTATGAACGCGCCAGGAAGGGCAACCATCTACTTACAGCTATCAATTTAGGCGACACAGGCAAAGCTCTTACGTTACTAAAATCAGGGGTTGATCCATATTATATCGGGACGCTTAATGGCGACGAGGTTGTTGGTCTTTCCGTAGTTTAGTGTTCAATAAGTTAAGCTGTAGGCTGGTCTTGATATCGGGACCTCGATACTCGTTTATGCCTCGAGCTTGAGCATTCAGATCCATGCAATATGTCCGTCTCTTGTTTCACGAAAAAGTGGTGCATTTAAGGTTTCCGTTTGACTTACCTTCAGGGCACATCTGTCAGGACGTGTGTCCTTTTTCCCGAAAAAGCACTCCTAGTAAGGACTTGACATTTCAGCCGCTCATATCCACTATTCGCCCAAAAATCGTCGACTTGTTGCAGATGTCCGCGCAAGAATTTCAACAAAAATTCAATGGAAGTCCGGTTAAACGCACCAAGTGGCGCGGGCTAATGAGAATCGCGGCCGCGGCATTGTCAATCTCTGATGAGCCAATAGCGGAGTTGGCACTGGTTGAGGCTCTTGGCCACCCAGAGGAATTGGTAAGATCGCAGGCAACCATGTCGCTGAAGTTAATTAGGCAACGTCGTGACCGAGAATGAGAAGAAAGGTAGTGGACTACACTGAGTCCGCTTTCGAGACGAATGAATATCGTCCGTCTCTTCTTTTTGTATTCATTTATGCGGGATTTGATCTTGTTCGAGAGCTGGGGCTCTGTTTAGTATTCGCGTATCCGTCACCTGATTTCCTACCCGGCCCCAAACCGGCCCCAACGACATTTCTGGCTATCAATTCCATTTTGCAACTGTTAATAAGCTATTGCAATAGAATCATTGTCCATGCAGATTGACCCAAGATTCACTGTCTAACATAAATTTGGCACGCATAGGCTTTATAGTCATACTCCCTTTTGGGTTTCAGTAACCAATTTACCGCTTAACTTTTTGAACACCAAACTATGGACAGACCAGACTGGTCTTTCTATGATTTCACGTCCAAATAGTTTAGTGCCGATTGGCTTAGGTTGTATATGATATCGTTCACTTTGCTCAGGGTCTAAACCCGCATTGAAAATTGAACAACCATCGATGTCCAATTTTGACCCATGTCAGCAAGCCTTTTGCTCTCTACGTGAAAACCTGAAGATACGAATCTTGAGATGTTTCATCGATGACTCTTCCAAAAAGACGCGTTACTTCTACCGTATTTGGAAGCAGAGGACTATTATTTGTCCGTGGGAGCCAGCTTTATACTGCAGACTGGGAAATTAGGGGTTGCGTTCCTCAGATATGTATTGAAATGTTTCAGATCCCGCCGCGAGACTATTCCGGGGACAGCCTGTCACCCGAGCACGATCGTTTCGAGTTCATCGCGTAAATGTCGCCGCTCATAAACACGGATATTCTCTCCCCAAAATCGCCCAACATAACCCCTTTTATGTATGGCATACTACCATACTCTGGGTACACTATCTGACAAGGATTTATGCGAGGAACAAACATGGACTACGACAACAAAACCAATTTGCTGCCGCCGGAGACGGAGACGTCTGGAGCGATCGCCATTGTTGACAGGCCTGGGACGGCTCTCGCAATACAAATAACGGGAACTTTCATGTTGCCGTCGATCATCATTGGAGCCGGTCCTAAGGCAAGCAAACGCTTCGTTGAGTTTTTTACAGTGCCGATCCGCAACAAGCACACGCGCCAGGCGTATCTTCATGCCACCTGTCTTTTCCTTGACTGGTGCGACCAACGCGGCATGGAGCTGGAGACCATCGAGCCGATCCACGTGGCCGCCTATGTGGAGAACCATCCCGGTTCGCCCCCAACTATAAAGCAGCACATGGCGGCCATCCGGATGATGTTCTCTTGGATGGTGGAAAAAGGCGTCCTTGCCATGAACCCGGCGCGCGAAGTCAAGACGGAAAAGTTCAGTCGTAGCGAAGGTAAGACGCCGGCATTCACTGCTGAAGAGATCACTCAGCTATTTGGGAGTATAGATACCACCTCGCTGCTCGGACAGCGCGACCGGGCGTTCCTAGCCGTGATGGCGTACACATTCGCCCGCGTAAGCGCAGTAGCGTCGTTGAAGGTAAAGGACTATGTACAGCTTGGACGCCGCTCGCTAATCCGCCTTAATGAAAAAGGAGGCAAGGAACGAGATATCCCATGTCACCACTTGCTGGAACAATATCTGGATGCCTACCTCGTTGTCGCGGGGGTATCCGGTGACAAAGAAGCTCCACTCTTCCGCAGCATTCAGGGCAAGGGAATAAAACAGGAGCTGACTGTACGACCCCTCCTGCGCTTCGATGCCTACGTGATGGTACGCCGCCGCTTGCAGGCTGCAGGGATAATAGGTGAATTCTCCTGTCACAGTTTTCGAGCGACGGGAATTACGAACTATCTGGAGAACGGCGGTAATCTTGAAATGGCACAGTACATCGCCGGTCACGCCGACAGCCGTACGACAAAGCTTTATGATCGCCGTGGACAAAAAGCGACGCTCGAAGATATAGAGCGCATCCGCTACTGACGCACTCACGAACAGATACTTTACCGTGAGACTGCATCGGTAAACGGTCCCTGCAACGACATGGAATGGTCAACTTACTATGCGCGCTCGCCACCAACTTTTGGTAGACCACGCCATCAATATGGCTATGTCTGCAATCGAAATCTACAATAAGCCGGATTTTAAGGGTAGGGAAGCGATATTTTCTGTTCTTATGGTTACTGCTTGGGAGGCACTTCTCAAGGCTAAGGTTGTTAAAGATAATAATAACAAGATCCAGTCCATCTACGTTCGCGAATCGACAGGAAAGAACTGGAAGCGAAAGAACAACTCGAACAAGGACTATCTAACCATCGGGATTGATCAAGCAATCAGGGCATGTGGCCTCCCCAGAATTGTTGCCGACAATCTTGGTGAACTCATCGAAATCCGCGATGCCGCTATCCATCTAGTTTGTGCATCCCCCACACTTCCATATGTCACATTCGTGCTCGGTTCAGCTACACTTCAGAACTTTGCCAAGCTCTCTCGGGATTGGTTTGGAAGAAGCCTTTCAGACTACAATTTCTATATCCTACCGCTCAGTTTCTCCTACCCATTCCAGACAATCTCCACTGCGGACCTCAAAAAGGAACCCGCCAACATAGCCAGGATTATCAACGCTATTGCTGGAATTCAGGAGGATTTGAGCAATAGAAGCGAAGATGGATTTTACTTCGCTTGTGAAATTGAAGTGGCTGTTGTCTCCGCGAAAAAGATGTCAGACACGACTGACTTCTCGGCATCGATATCTTCAGTCAACAATGGGAGTCTTGTTACGAGCCGGACTGAACGCTTGACCGACAAGTACCCGTATGCGTATGCCGATGTTTGGGAAAAGATCAAGAAATCCATCCCTGAAGTAAAACAGAGTCAACTCACCAGCTTGATTAAGGATCATCAGATCAAAGGATGCCCTCAGTATTCGGCATATGTGTTCAAAAACAAAAAGGAAGAATTACGGGGCGCAAATAAGAACACCCCTGTCATATACAACCATGACTTTGTTCAGTTCGCAGTAAGCAACCTTCAAAATTGTGCCGAATAACAACGACTATAGTCCGACTAATCAATCAATTCCCTTTAAGCCGCAGAGAGACAAAAGGTGTGATCCATCCCCTCTCGCGAAGGTGTTCAATGTGTTGGATGATCTCGACACCAAGGACAGGATCGGTAAGAAGAACGCCGAGTTCCACATTTTGGGTCAGGGCTTTAGACGTAAGGTTGGCGCTCGTGATCAAGCAGCGTTCCCTGTCAGCAACGATTCCTTTGGCATGCATGGCAGCCTGAACGCCATGCGGATGATTCCAGCATAGAACCCGCGCGTTCAAATCCAGAAGTTCCTTTAACGGCTCGAGTGTTGAGATGTCGTTAGAGTTTAAAGGCGAGAGATCGAAAACGCAGGTGATAGACACTCCAGACCGCGCAGCAGATGTCAATAAGTTAAGGGGGATATCTGCATGGCTGAAGACATAGGTCATTAGCAGACACTCGGCCTTCGCCCCGGATATCAATTGTGAGACTACCGCCGCAGTATCACGCGCTTTGGAAGCATCCAGTTCTGGCCCCGATAAAACCATTTGCACTGAGCTGTGATTATGCCGGGACAGGCACATTGCTGCCGCTGCCCCAACAGAGTACGCCAGTGCCCGGTCATCGCCGCCCACAAGACTGACGAGTCGGCCAAGCATAATCCGATCTGATCCTGATGCAGTTGTAACTGCCATCTGGGTTAGATACTTTGTATTGCTTCGATCCAGCTCCGCGAGATCCACCTCGGCAAGGGTCTCTAGAAGCGAGGCAGGCATCTGGTCCAGCAGGTGCAGAATTTCATCATTCTTCTTCAAAAGGCTTGCCTAACTACCTGCAAAGAAACAGCAACCGGTTGTTGCGAGCGTATCGACCACAAAGCTACGGTCGAGAAAGCTATTCGAGCGTTCACACGAGGTTTCTGCTACGAACGAACAGGAGTGACAAGCCGCGCCATGAAGTTGCGACCCTGTGCTCATATCATAATAGGCGCAAATCGGATCGGACGAGCAGATACGGGAACGCTCCAGGGCAGAGGTCAAGATCGTCTCGAACCGCACCGGGTCACCGAGGGCGACAAGGCCACCCAATGTACCTTCGGAATCGGGACTTGCTGTATAGAGAAGTAGCCCTGACATCGCTACTCCGTTCTCTCCTTTTGCCGAATAGATGCGTTCTCGAATACTGGTGCTAGAGTAGCCGCACGTGATTGCGAGCTCCCGTATTAGCATATGTGAAAGTGTATGCATGAGAATATAGCGCGCGTCAGGCACCTCGATTTTCATCCATGGTCGCTCCCTCTTGAATGCCTTCAGGGCCTTGCCATGATCGGCCATACGACCTCTTACCGCATCCGACGTTTCCCATGCGCTGAGCACATCTTCACGAAGTTTTAGAAAGATGCCTTCTCCAATGTTTTCCGCGCCTGGCACCCATGTCGTTGGAACAGGCATGAGAGGAGCCAACCTATCTGGGTCAATGGTGTCGTAGTCACAGAGGTCACCCGCAGAATCAATCCGCGTAAAACCAACAAGCGCCATGAATTCCGTTAATTTGTCCACCAGGGCAATACGTTCAAAGTAATCACCCAGCTGTCCACTCAGTGCGGTCCTTATCTGTGCGGACATCCTGTCGGACTGGATATCATTTGTTGCGTTGGCAAGTAGCGCGTATTCATCGGCTCGTATTTCTGCGATCTTATCGCTTCCACCACCCTCTTTCGTGCGTTCGATTGCGGCCCAGAGGTCGGCGGCAATGGAACCGATCAGTTCCGGAATATTTCCATATTTGATGATTCCAGCAGCGTCCTGCTCCGATTCGAAGTCCTCAAATCGCTCCCACTGCTGCTTGACGACCGTATCTAGATCGGTTAAAACCACGGTTTCGGGCAAAGATATGACGGATACGGTGACCGGAAAATAGAGGTTGGATGCGCCCAGCAAAATAGCCTTCACATCTTCCTTACAATTCTCAGATAGCCCAATGTGGGGATGTCGGCCGGGGCAAGCGAGGATAGACAGGTCTGCTTTTGGGCCAAATGCGTCAGCCATTCGTCGAAACACTTTGCAACCGTCATTAATGCAGCGTACCTGTACTTCTGCCGCTTCTCCGGTCACTCCATGATCAGAAAGCACTAGTGATGGCGCTGAGCATGTCTCACCCCGATGACAGAAGGCTAACCACGGGAAGTCACTCACATGGCCTTTGGCGCAAGCGGTAAGAAAACGCGCAGCAACTGCACCTGGAAGATATCGGTTACTCGTAGTTCCTGCGGCCCGGCAACCTTTGTGAATAAACCGAATCTTATCCACCTGAAAGGGCGGGTATTCGATGGTGAAGACACCACTGTCAACAGTACCCATCGTGTCGCAGAGCGGACAACGCAACCACCTCGGAAAGATGGAAACCGGAACCCCTGTCAAATCCCGTTGACGTACTTCCGGTTCATCCGATGTTTTATCGGGGCACATACGAATTTTTCTTACCGATGGAAGTTTGGCCCGAACTGCATTGAGAAGCCTCGGTTCAACGATCTCTTTACAGGCGGCAGTGGGCCAAGCGTTTAGACCGCTCACAATTACTGACAGTTGGGGGAGATCTACCATCGAACCAACCCCGAACGTTGTCACAAGCTGCCCTTTGCGGATCTGGCCGACTACTTCTTTCATTGACTATCCTCCGATCCGCTTAGATCTCCCTCAAATGAGTCCAGCAAGACGAGATTTGACGCCTTCTCCACCCCGCGCAACGAGTTCAAACAGGTAAATGTCGTCCATGCGCCGTCTTCCGGGCGGCTCAGCAGAGGGACATGATTGCCCACACGTCTCTCATAGCTGAGCGCAGCAGCTTGACCTTGGACCACATGAGCACGCTTTATCCAACGATCTACTCGTTTCTGAGCTCCTTGCTCCGCCTGGGTTCGCTCCGCCATATCCTCCGCGCACGATGCAACTCGTTTTACGATAGAGTTGCGCACGTTCTCAAGCGTTGGCGCATAATCTGGCGCCAACTGGGCTGCATTTTCTGCATTCAGGTTTGGGTCCTGAAGTCGTGACAATGCGACTACCACCGCAGACAGGCCCCGAGCTATTGCGCCCGTAGAAAATGGCGTGACACTCGGGTTCTCTACCTGCATGTGATATGCGGCGTGATAGCCTCGGAAGGCTTCATAGTGAGAGACATCGCGCGGTCGGGAAAAGTTAAAGACCGTTTGTATGAGAGAAGCAGTTTTTAAAACTACACA
>JBDUAM010000295.1:0-6920 GCA_040004655.1 Chthonomonadales bacterium
GCGATACGAAGAGGTCGGTACCGACGAGCACCATCTGGTCCATCTCCGGCACGGGCGCTTGGCCCTAAAGATGCGATCTAATACCATACGCAATGCAGGAGGCCTTATTGCGACTCTTCTGCTTTTAAGTATCATTCTAACTGGATGTAGCCCGAAAGCGCCAGAGCCTGAGAAAGTAGACCCCGGCGTCGCCAAAACAGACACCGATGCTGGAAAATCGCCGATGCCTGGCGGTGGACCTCCCGGTGACAAGAAGTAAATGCTTATCAAAAGTCCCGCGCGAATCTCGCACGGGACTTTTTTTGTGAAACACTTTCTCATTGACAAGAGTAAGGTAATATATGAACATATGCTCATATGAGGATTTATAGTGCCAAACGACGAAATAATAGAACTCTGCGAAACAACTCTGGTCGACGCGGATGCCGTTGCAGCTCTGAAGCCCACACTCTCATCCCGAGACGAGCTGCAATCTCTCGCAGACCTGTTCAACGCCCTCTCCGACTCCACCCGACTGAGAATCATTGAAGCGCTATCCCGACGTGAACTCTGCGTCTGCGATCTCTCTGCTGTATTGGAAATGTCCCAGAGCGCCATCTCTCACCAGCTACGCCTCCTTCGCCAACTGAGACTCGTGAGGCATCGCCGGTCGGGCCGACTGGTCTATTACTCTCTGGATGATCAGCACATCCACGGCCTCTTCGCTATAGGGTATGAGCACATCCGAGAAGAGTCTCTGAGGACCAGCCAGTCGAGCTCACGGTATCTAAATTCGGAAGACGCTGCATGAAACAAGGTACTTTGCGATTACCAAATCCATTTGCCGGCCATGAGGGCTGTCGGGTCTGCCTGCCCCGCCTTGTCGATCAGGTAGGGACTATCCAGGGAGTCCAATCCGTTCATTTCGCGGGGAATAATAACGATGCCGACCTCGTGGTCGAATTCGACTCTTCTATCGTAACATCACAATCCCTCGTTGATCAATTTACCAACTTCACCACTAACATTCAAACCGGCATTCGGCACGAAACGATACTAATAGGCAACATGGATTGCCCGGATTGCGCAAAAGGTCTCGACAAAGCCGTTCAGAAACTCGATGGTGTTCTCTGGAGCGGCGCAAGTTTCGCCGGCGCCCGAATGCAGGTCGAATTCGACGAATCCAGGACCTCCTTGTCCAGCATCGTGCAAGCCGTAGAGGAGCGTGGGCTCAGACCACATTGGCCGAACGACACCAGGGTGAATACCGAGCTAAGTCTATCCTCTTTTAAGGCGTTGGATTCCGAACAGGCGCGGACCGTTCAGACCATCGGTTCGCTTGCCTTGATGGGGTTGGGTACTCTCCCGAACATTTCCCAGGGCCTCTCGATTACGTGCTCTGCCATAGCAATTATTGTCGGTGGTAGATTGACTTTCCGCTCCGCGTGGTTTGCGGCGAAATCTCGAACCCTTGATATGAACGTGCTCATGTCTATCGCCATCGTTGGAGCCGTGCTTCTCGGCGACTGGTCAGAAGCAGCATCTGTCGTTGGACTCTTCTCGCTTGGAAATCTCCTACAAGCTCGCGCCTTTGCCCGAACCCGCAAAGGTCTGAGTGATCTCATCGCGCTCAAGCCAACCACCGCCACCATTGTGGATGGATTGGATGGCCGTGAAGTCCCAATCGAAGAGATCAATGTTGGCGACATCGTCGTCATTAGACCGGGAGAACGAATCCCCGTCGACGGCATTATCACAAAGGGCCAGTCTACAGTCGATCAATCCCCCATCACCGGCGAGTCTCTGGCCATGAATGTTTCCGTTGGAGATTCTGTCTTCGCCGGATCCCTTCTCGGCGCGGGAGCCCTCTACGCGACAGCAACCAGTCGAGCATCCGATTCCACTCTCTCCAGAATCGTACATCGAGTGGAGCAGGCTCGAGAACAGCGTGCCCCTATTCAGACGACCATAGAGCGATTCGCTGCATGGTACACGCCGACGGTCCTCGTGCTAGCGGTTTTGACTGCAATTCTGCCGCCTGCTTATCTTACGGTCACAACCGGGTTCCATTCTGCTGTTTGGGCCGCATGGCTGTTAAAAGCCATCTCTCTTTTAATCATCGCGTGCCCGTGTGCATTGGTGATTGCTACTCCAATCGCACTCGTAACCGCTATTGGGGCTGCCAGTAAAAGAGGCGCCCTGGTCAAAGATGGCGCTTCCCTTGAGGCTATGGGTCGAATTCAAAAACTCTTCCTCGACAAAACAGGCACAATCACCACGGGCGAGTTCAAGGTCGACCACATCATCGCAACACCCGGATTTGACGAGGCAGAAGCTCTCAGGCTGGCAGCCATCGCAGAAACATGGTCCGATCATCCCCTTGCGCGCTCGATGGTGAAATCCGTTTTTGTCGAACATCGGTCGGGAGACCCTCTGGCCTCCGAGATCGAGGTAACCCCTGGCCACGGCATTTCAGCAATGATCAATGGTCGACGCGTTGTGGTTGGATCTGAATCCTTTCTCCGTTCAAAATCTGTTACCATGCGTCGCGACATGGATTCCGGCACCGTTGCGATTCTTCACGTCGGTCTCGATGGCGCACATGCATTAACCGTCTATCTAACCGACACTTTGCGCCTGGAGGCGTCCGAAGCAATTGTTGAGCTGGCAAATCTTGGTGTAACCGTAGAACTCCTCACTGGCGACAATGCTGAGGCAGCGCAAATTGCCGCGCGACAGGCTGGAATCACCTCTATCCACGCGCAGCTCCTTCCGGAACAGAAGCTTGAATTTATTCAAAATGCATCTAGCACGTATGTAGTAGGAATGGTTGGCGATGGTTATAATGATGCTCCAGCCCTCGCTGCCGCGTCCGTGGGAATCGCCATGGCCGTTATGGGAAATGAGACGGCCATTGAAACGGCTGACATCGCGATCCTACGCACTGACCTCCGCCTGCTTCCCCGACTGGTTCGGCTTAGCAGGGCCACCACAAGCATTATCAATCAAAATATTGCAGCGGCGATTTTGACCAAAACAATCCTCGCGACTAGCGCCATTTTGGTAGGAATTCCCCTCTGGCTTGCGGTATTTGGAGATGTTGGGGTAACTTTATTAGTGACAATAAACTCTTTAAGATTGGTCCGAAAGTAAAAAAGCTTTCGCGTTGTGCCTGATTTGAAACTTTTTGGTTTCATAATCGTCATCAAGACAGAGGGTGCCGAAGCCCCTCATGTAATGGGAGATGTTGCAATAGCTGAGTCATCAGGATGCAGAGCGGGCCGAGGATCGGTGCATTTCAGTAACCGGCGATAGAGTTGCCACTTAATTTCTGACCCGGAATTGAATGTTCAAACTCCTCCTCCCCCGGGGAGAGCCTTCACCATGGCGGTTGAAGATGCACGGCAAAGACGTTTAGTTCATCACGAACTTACAAGAAGATACGTAGACTTTACGCAAGTGGACGTCCAGGTGGTTCATGGCGTATGCTACTTGCGTGGGATTATGCGCCAGTTGCGTACCCATCCTGAAGTCAATCTTGATCACGAAGCAGAAATCATTCAGAAGACCCTCATGAGGGTAAACGGAATCCGCAGCGTCGTCTGGGATGTCCGAACCATGCAGTAAGGCCGCTGCCTCACAACCCTAAACCCCGATTCTGCCGTTTGCCTTCAACCTTCCGCAGGACTCTTGACCTCATTTGGCGCATAACCACTCTACTACCATCACCAATGTAATGGATTGAGTCTATGCTGATCAACACTCTGCCCCTGCTCCTTCTCGCTCTTCAAACGCCCATCAAAGACCATGTCTTTTTGCAATGGGTATCAAATCGCAATCTTCCTGCCGAAACCCAGACTACGGTTGATGCGGCCGTATCTGTGCGCCTGAATTCGCTCACGCCCAACAGCACATGGCCGCTGACTCCAGGAGAGAAACTGGTCAGTGGAGTTCGAACCCGTAAAAACGAAATCTGGATGATAACCAATCTCCGGTCCATTCGGTTGGATGGCAAATCCGTGCATCCGCTGGAACTCCCGAGTCTCTACCGTCCCTCGCAGCCACTCCCTCATGTCGACTCCCAATTCAAAGGGTTGGATATCGATGGATCCGGAAATGTCTGGATCGCCACCGATCACGGCCCGATCGTAACGGACGGCAAAGAGTGGTGGCACCCCTTAAACCGGGCGGACGGCGTTCCGTTTGAACACATGACCTGCATTGCGTGCGGCCCCCAGGGTGACATCTGGGGCGGAACTACCGAGGGTGTCTGGCTGCTCAGGCAGGGCCAATGGAAATATTTCTGGGGCAAAAGATGGCTGGTAGACAATCAAGTAACCGCTATTCTTCCGGCGGCGGATGGCTCTGCCCTCATCCGAACGAAAACTGGCGTCTCTAAAATTTACACTATGTTTTCGTCGCTGACCGAAAAGGCTGCCCATTATGAGGCTATCACTCAAAAACGACACAATCGACGAGGCTGGGTGACAGGAAGCACGTTGGTCGCAAAAGGTGATCCCGACAAAGGCGCAATCTACGAAGCATCGGATAACGATGGCCTATGGACTGCCGTCTACGTAGGGGCTGAAGCTTGTCGATACGCGGTCACGCACGATCCAGAAGCTCTCAAACTCGGCCGACAGAGTTTGCAGGCGCTACTCAACTTGACCCGATGGAGTGGCTATCCCGGATTCCCTGCTCGAGCAATCATTACCAAAGGCGAGAAAGTCACCGGCTATGATCCTAACGAGACTGTTCGCGTTGACGGCGAAACGGACAAAATCTGGTACAGCCCACCGGGACATCCTGAACTGCTCGCCAAAGGTGACACCTCATCCGACGAATTGGACGGCCACTTCTTTGCATTGACCACGTGGTTCGATTACGCCGCCGATGACAGCGAGAAGTCCCAGATCAAGACAATCATGACCGCCATCATGGATAACATCCTATCTCACGACTACAATCTGATCGGCCACACTGGCCGCAAAACCCGCTGGGCTATCTTCGGGCCAAAAACCTTGAACGAAGACCCACGATGGCAGGATCAACGTCCCCTAAACTCTCTTCAATTGCTCTCCTACCTCCGCTCAACCTATCATATAAGCGGTGACAAAAAGTATATGGACGCCTATAACGACCTCATAGAAAATCATCACTACCTGCTGAATATCCTACCGCTGCGCACCAATCAGCCCTGGTGGCTAATAAACCACTCCGATGATCAACTCGCATTCATGAATTTCTATACGTTGATGCGCCTCGAAACCGACCCTGCCCGCAGAGCCATCATCCAACGCTCACTCGATACCAATTATCAAGGGCTTGGGGAGGAACGATCCCCCCTCTACAACGCCATCGGATCGGCCGGTCTCAAACAGAATTTCCACCCTGATCAGTCCATTCGGACGCTGGAAGAGTGGCCGTGGGAGCTAATCTGCTGGTCTGTGCGTAATAGCCAGAGGCACGACGTCGGCTTCAAGACAGACAAAGGTATTAGATTGGTCTCCCTCGATCGCGTGCTTCCAGCAAGCGAACGAAAATTAATCCGTTGGAATGGAAATCCTTGGGAACCTGACGGCAGTGACGGCGGTCAGACAGAGGAAGATGGGTCCGCCTGGCTGCTTGCCTACTGGCTCGGGAAAGTGGAAAACTGCTACCCGTAACCGCGGGCAGCATTATCCACCGATAGATGGATTACATTTTATGTGCCTTGCGGTAACTTGGAATTCTGGTCATAATTGTATTTGGCAGGACCTCACGGTTCGTTGAAGACACCATGAACCGCCAATCGGCTCGATTGGAGATGCATTGATTTGAGAACGATGCCCGTAAAAGCGCAGTTTTATTGGCTTGGTGTTATCGCGCTCGGAATAGCGGCGGTGGCATTCGTTTGCCTGCGCCCCGAGATGCCACTCAAATGGTCGTGGATGGAGCTGGTGCTTTTCGTCATCTTCGCCGCTCTGGCTGGTCACTGGAAAGTTCGCCTCATCCCCAAGGGACCGCTAGAGCACGCTGGATCCATGTCTCTCGGTTCGGCGCTAACTTTTGCGGGAATGCTTCATTTCGGTTTGGCCCTCGGCATGCTGATCGGCATTGTCGCTTCCCTTGCTGCATGTTTGTATCGTGTTGATGGTAAACCCCGCCAGCCTTGGCGGCAACTGGTATTTAATTTATCGCTAACAGCGATATCTGCCATTGCATTCAACTTCGTCCTGAATGCAATCTATAAACACCCTCCTGGAATTGTTGGCTACGAAGGTTTCCCTGCAGTAGCGGCGGGAAGTCTCGCTTATTGGTTAATAAATACTGGCGGGGTTGCGACTATCATCGCGCTGGTTGCAAATGAGACAGCGTACGTACTTTGGCGCAAAACATTTCTTTGGACGGCGCCGGGATACTTCGCTGGCGCCAGTATCAGCCTCTTCTCCGTTGCTTGTTTCCAAAGTAACACGGCTGCGATCCTCATTATTGCCGTGCCGATCGCCTACTTGACCAAACAATCATATGAGACTTATACTCGCCGCGCCGAAGAGCGTGAAAAGCACATCGAAGAGCTTCAGGAGAAGAAAGATCAACTCTCCCAGTTATATGTCGCCACGATTAAGAGCCTTGCAACCGCTATCGACGCTAAGGACCAGTACACGCACCAGCATATTATTCGCGTGCAGAAATACGCCATGGCCATAGCGCACGAAATGGGAATTTGTGGAGATGAACTCCAGGGGCTTGAGACGGGCGCCCTGCTTCATGATATTGGTAAACTGGGTGTGCCGGAATACGTACTCCTGAAACCGGGCCGATTGAACGCCGAAGAATTTGAAAAGATCAAGAAGCACCCGGAAATCGGGGCGGCCATTCTTGATCAGATCGACTTCCCCTGGCCGGTAATCCCGGTTGTCAAAAGTCATCACGAACGATGGGATGGAACGGGATACCCT
>JBDUAM010000378.1:0-2082 GCA_040004655.1 Chthonomonadales bacterium
AAAGTATCCAAAATTGCTCTGTCCACAAAGAGAATGCCGTCCAGATGGTCGATCTCATGTTGCAAAATTCGCGCTTCAAAGTCGGTTGCACGACGACGAAACGGTCGACCGAGCATATCCATTCCTTTAACAATGACCTCACGGGCTCGAACAACATCTCCATTCAAAGACGGCATGGAGAGGCAGCCTTCAGGTCCCGTTTGTTCTCCTTTCATCGATACAATCTTGGGATTTATCACCACACGCAGCGGTTCCTTCTCTTCCGGCAGCTTGTAGATAATCAATCGCTGGGAGACCCCCATCTGGGGTGCAGCGAGCCCTACGCCCCGAGCGTCTGCCATCGCGACCTTCATGCGATCAACCAGATGTCGCGTCTCAGCATCAGGCTTTGCAATGGGTTGGGCTATCTGGCGGAGAATAGGATCTGGAATTTTGACAACACGGTCGTCCATGGAATCCCACCAGGTCTGAATATAATCGGGGACTTCCACCTGCTTAGGAGCGGGCCGTACTTTGTGATCCAAGTCGAACGACTCCTTCATGTAGATTGGCACTCTAATTATACCGTTCACACGCAATCCGAACGAATCGGCAGCCAGACGAGGGGGGTAACTCGGCTATAATATTAGGCACAAACCGCGATTTTGATCGCCATCGGGGGAAGTTTTGCCACGAGACCTACCAATCGGCAACGGCAATATGCTCGTTGCATTCGACGACAAGTATCAAATCCGCGAATTCTTCTACCCTTATGTTGGTCAGGCTAATCACACGCTTGGCGTTCCGTTTCGATTCGGTGTCTGGGTCGATGGCAAGCTCTCCTGGGTAAATGAAGACTCCTGGACACGTCGCCTTGTGTACGAACCAGATACTCTCGTTACAGAGGTGACCCTAACCAACCAGGCCCTTGGCATCTCCATTATCTGCCGCGATTGCGTCGATTTTGAACTTAACCTTTACCTCCGCAAGCTTGAATTCACGAATCTGCGAGACCATCCGCAAGAGGTCCGCCTTTACTTCCACCACGCCTTTCACATCGGCGGTTCTTCTGAAGGTGACACTGCATACTTTTATCCGAATGATCGATCATTGCGGCATTACAAGGGTAACTACTGGTTCCTTGTCAGCGGCATGACGGATCGAGTCTGGGGGCTCTCCTCCTACTCTATCGGCACAGCGCGGCATAAAGGGTCCGAGGGAACATGGCGCGATGCTGAAGACGGTGTGCTTGGCCGAAACGCCATTGCGCAGGGGTCCATCGACTCGACAGTCGCCATCCATGTGAAGGTCGACCGCACAGCTACCGCGTGGTATTGGATCGGCGCCGCGCAAGATCAATATGAAGTACAAGATTTGAATGAGAAGGTCCGCGAGATGGGTCCTGAATCCATTCTCCGTCGCGTTCGCGCCTATTGGCGACAATGGGTCTCGCATGATCATCCTCACCCGGGCCTGCCAGATGAATTACGTGCCTTTTACCGTCGAAGTCTGCTCGTGATGCGAACTCAGATCGACAATCGCGGGGCCATTCTGGCTGCCAACGACTCAGATTCGCTGGAATACAGCCGAGACAGCTATTCCTACCTCTGGCCGCGGGATGGTGCGCTGGTCGCTCACTCGCTGGACATGGCTGGCTACCACGACGTTACGGGTAGGTTCTTCTCCCTCGCCTCTCGCCTACTGGCTCCCGGTGGGTATTTCATGCACAAGTACAATCCTGACGGGTCTGTTGGCAGCTCATGGCACCCATGGACAGGCACAGACGGCATGGTCCAGTTGCCCATTCAGGAGGATGAGACTGCGCTGGTTCTCTATGCCCTGTGGCATCGATATGAGATGTGCCGCGATATCGACTTTGTGCGAACACTCTACTCCACTCTAATTGAACGCGCCGGCGATTTCCTACTCGGTTATCGAGACCTCAGGACCGGACTTCCGGAACCAAGCTGGGATCTCTGGGAAGAGCGTCGAGGGATTTTGCTATTCTCCGTCGCAGCGACGTGGGCCGGACTTCAGGCAGCTGCCAATTTCGCAGACATCTTCGGTGATACCGACCGGGCATTCCGTTATCGCACGGCGGCA
>JBDUAM010000623.1:0-6886 GCA_040004655.1 Chthonomonadales bacterium
CCCGGGCTGGAATCTTCTCTGCCGATGGCACCATGCTGGCACACACCATGGAGCCAATTGAAATGTGGCGACCACATCCGGATTTTGCAGAGCAATCATCAGAAGATATCTGGTCTGCCATTTGCAAAGTGGTGAAGGAATGCCTTGCCCTCAGTTCCGTTCCCAAAGAGCGAGTAGCGGGCATCAGCTTCGACGCGACCTGCTCCCTCGTAGTCCTTGACCAGAAGATGAAACCCCTTGCCGTTAACGCCGAACGCGATCATGACCGAAACATCATCGTCTGGATGGACCATCGGGCGCTTGCCGAAACCGAAGAGATCAACTCTGGTAAACATGACGTACTGAAGTTTGTTGGCGGTCGTGTCTCTCCGGAGATGGAGATGCCGAAGTTAAAGTGGATCAAGAAGAACCTGCCGGAGACGTGGGCGCAAGCAGGCAAGTTCTTCGACCTCGCCGATTTTCTCTGCTGGAGGTCCACCGGGATCGACGTTCGCAGCGTCTGCACGGTCGGGTGCAAATGGAATTATCTGTCACACGAAGGCGAAGTCGGTCGTTGGGATACGAAGTATGTCAAAAAGATCGGCCTTGGGGACCTATTTAGCGAGGGCAAAGTGGTTGATGACGTCCAGCCGATGGGTTCGGCGCAGGGATATTTAACTCGCCTTGCCGCTAAGGAACTGGGACTTACTACCGATTGTGCCGTTGGCGTAGGGATTATCGACGCCCACGCCGGCGGACTTGGACTGCTTGGAAATGTCTGGGCAGGCTCCAAGCGACGAAAGCTCGGCGATCTGGAAAATGCGCTCGCGCTCATTGGCGGCACCAGTAATTGTCACATGGCGGTCTCTCGCGAACCGAGGTTCATTCCCGGAGTTTGGGGTCCGTACTTCAGCGCAATGGTCCCCGGCATGTGGCTGGCAGAGGGTGGCCAATCGTCAGCAGGCAGCGCCATCGACCATGTCATTCAGAGCCACGCGAATTATTCTACGCTGGTCATTGCGGCAAAACGCCAGAAGAAGACCATTTATGAGGTTCTAAACTGTGAAGTTGCACGCATAAAATCCGAAACAAAGCTGGGACCGGAGATCACACGAGACGTCCATGTTCTCCCTGATTTCATCGGAAACAGATCCCCCCTCGCCGATCCGTATGTCCGAGGGATGATTGACGGAATTAGTCTGGATCAGAGTCTGGAGAGCCATGCGCTGGTCTACTACGCCACGGTTCAGGCAGTCGCGTATGGCACACGAATGATTGTCGAGGCGATGAATCGGGCTGGATTTGAAATCACGACGCTTTATGTGACCGGCGGTGGATCGAAGAATCCGTTATGGCTGCAGGAGCATGCTGATGCGACGGGGTGTAAAATTGTTCTGGCGAAGGAGCCTGAGGCAGTACTGCTAGGTACAGCAATTCTTGCTGCGACGGCCTGCGGACTGTACGGAGATATCTACGCGGCCATGCAGGGGATGAGCAGTGTGGGAGAAACCGTCAAGCCATCCAAGTCGACATTTAAGTTCCACAAACGCAAATACCGCGCATTTCTCGGGCTCTATTTAGAACATGAGAGACGGCGGCAGTGGATGCGTAAGATTTAGGACCGGTTATTCCGGTTCAGGCTTAGATTTCGCGAAGGTTGTCGTACGCCTTCCAGCAGTTCTCCAGTCGATCACGGTCTTCAATCGAGACTCGCACCACAGGATTATGAACTTCTACGCCACGGATGCGATTGACCATTCGAATAATTGCGGACATGTTGTTCTCCTTGATGTTAGGCCAAGACGACTAAATTTGATATTGATAAGGTGAGTATGGATGCCTTCCATTAGCGCTCCATTAATGGCTTAGGGTCGGATATATCTGGGTGGGAGTTTGAAGATGAAACTTAGTTTTAAAGGACGAGGATTTTTCTATCTCGGCGCATGTCTTGGGATTGCAATTCCAGCAATCTGTGGGCGAAGTCTTGCCGCGTCAGACATCGAATATAAGGTAACCCCCACTCCACCGACTGCCACTACTCCCGCAAAGACCGATGTCGCAATCACCCTACATCGACTTAAGGGCCCAACTATCAAGCTTCAGATGCCGGTATGGTCGCCCGGTGATTACCACGTGATGAACCACTCGCAGTATGTTCGGGCTGTCAGCGCAAAGCTTGTTCAAGGCGGAATGGCGCTGGAAGTCACACATACGGACGCAAACACCTGGGAAGTGAAGGCAAGCGGCGATCAGGATATTGAAGTCGATTATTCCCTGCCGAACACACCGCCCGGGTACTTTAGCGAAAATGTAATGGTCAAGGCAAATTACGCGTTTTACAACGGTCCATCGCTCTACATGTATCTGGTTGGCGGCAAAGAAAAGGCGGCATCTTTAACGTTGCACAATCCCGAAGGCTGGAAGAAAGCGTTTACTCCGCTAGATGCTGGCAAGCTAAATACCGAGCAAGAGATCCATTATGAAGCCCCGGATTACGACACACTCGCGGATTCTCCGGTGGTTATGGGGACCTTCGAAACCCGCACATTCACAGAAGTTAATCGACCGCATACTATTGTCTTCTTCAACAATTATAAGAATGTAAATATGGATAGCTTTCCAGCAATTTATGCGAAGGTTGTAAAGGAGGAGAATCGGCTGATGGGTGGTCCACCTTACAAACAGTACGCATTCTTCATCGACTGTGGTGGACGCGGTGGCGGTTTGGAGCATCTTAACTGCCATCGGATTGCCTTTGGGTCCAGTGGGAACGCCAGCGATGCTGTCGGTATGATGGCGCACGAGTTTTTCCATCTCTGGAACGTAAAGCGTATTCGACCATTCGTGCTGGGACCATTTGACTACGTGAATCCGCCAAAGACACGCAACCTCTGGTTCTCTGAAGGCGTCACGAGTTACTATGCCTGGCTCTGTAGTTTGCGGGCCGGCTTGACCACTCGTGAGGAGTTTATGCAGGGAATGCTCGACTCTTCCCTCTCCTTTCGACGCGACCCAAACGCGACCAAAGTGACGGTGGACGATTCGAGTTATCGGGTTTGGGAGGCGAACAATAGCTCGGGATATCTGATCAACTACTATACGAAGGGTGAGTTGCTCGGCCTTTACCTTGACATGAAGATTCGCATTTTGACACAAGGCAAGTTAAGCCTGGATAACGTCATGCGAAATATGATGGCAAAGTATAGCTTACCCAAACCGGGATTTCCGGAGGATGGTATTCGGGATGAAGTGATTGCTGTCGCTGGTCCGGCAATGGGTCCGTATTACGATATGCTGGCGCGGTCAACCGTGGAGATGCCCTTCGAGGAACTCTTCGCCCAGTTCGGCATGCGTTCAACTGCCATGGATCTGGGCAATATTATTAATAAATCAGCTTCGCCAGTCGCCGTCGCCCTGAGAGAAGGTTGGCTTACGGGCAAGTGATTTTCTGCGGGTTGGCGTAACAATCGGGGCGAGTACTCGTCATATCGTTTAACAGACCATTTTCGGACAACCGACAACCTTGACTTTATTATGAGTTGCAGTATACTTATAGGCTACCAGTTCATGTGTTTAATCGGGGCTCCCGCCGATTGATCAAGTCGTCGTCGCAACCGTAATCTTGCCGAAAGCAGGAACGGAAACAGCGCTTGCCTTCCAACGTTGGCAGTAAGGATATCAAGAGAGATGGATCGTCGAGATTTTCTAAAGGGCTTGACCCTGACTTCAATCGGTATGGGACTAACCGGAGCCGAGGAGCTTGCAGCACATGCTCAAGCCGCACCGCAAACACCCACCTTTGATGATGAACTAAAGGGTCGCCAGGTCAATTGTGCCGTTATTGGCATGGGAGCTCGGGGAAAAGAGATCGTCTCCGGCCTGTCTAAGATGACCGACAAATTTGTGAAAGTCTCTTATATATGCGATACCTTCGCAGCGCCCGCGTTTGTAAAACGAGCACAGGTAATTGCACCGGATGCCAAGTTTGAGCAGGATTACAAAAAGGTTCTGGCAGATAAGGCAGTGGAAGCAGTCTTTATTGCAACTCCAACTCACAAGCACAGGCAGATTGCGCTCGAAGCCATTGCGGCCGGAAAGCATGTTTACTTAGAAGCTCCGATCGCGCATACGGTAGACGATGCTAAGGCAATCGCTCAAGCAGCGCAGAGCTCCACCACAGTATTTCAGGCTGGTCTTCAATATAGGTGTAACGCTCAAGCGCTTCACGTCCGCGATTTTATGGACTCCGCAGCAATTGGAAAGCCTGCTGGTGGACGTGCACAATTTCATGAGAGAAAATCCTGGAGGCTTGACTGGCCGACACCAGAACGCGCCTCAGAACTTAACTGGCGGCTCGACAAAAACATTTCCACGGGCCTGGCTGGAGAAGTCGGAATTCACCAGATAGACTGTGCTAACTGGTACTTCAAACAGCTGCCAACGGCAATTTCCGGTTTTAGTCACATTGCGGAGTATAACGACGGACGAACAGTTCCGGATACAGTTCAACTCGTTCTCGAGTATCCAAATGGCGTCCATTTCCTTTATGATGCTACCCTTACGAACTCATTTGATGGCCAGTACGAACTGTACTACGGGTCGGAGAGTGCGGTCATGCTGCGTGACCTTCGAGCATGGATGTTTCGTGAAGGCGATGCACCGCTGTTAGGTTGGGAAGTATTCGCGCGGAAAGACCCGATGTCCATCGGCAGCGTTGAGAATAAGACGGGCTTACTTATTGGCGCGGGTATTGCGCTTGTTGCTAACGCCACCAAGCAGCTTGCTCTTGGCAAAGAGCCTGGTAAGGTAGGAACGGACACTTCCAAATCGGCGCTCTATCTTTCCACCCGACAGTTCTTGAGCTCTGTAAGAACAGGCAAACGAAGTTGGGCAAAGGAGCCATCAAAAGATCATCCGAGCCCGCCGCTTGTACCGGGTCCGAAAGAGGGCTACATTGCCACCGTTATAGCCATCAAGGCCAACGAAGCGGTGATGAGCGGAACTCGAGTTGTATTGGACAAGGAGTTGTTTAACATTTAATCTGGGCATCGGATTGTCCGTCTGACAGTATGCCCAACCAACGTGATGACATTGGAACTGATGTTCCGGTCATTTCAATACGCGCTGAAGAGGCGCTCGCCCATTCGCAAAGGAGCTTCATTCTCATGAATAACAAGCCAGAAACTACGGGGAGTTCGCGCCGCGAATTCTTGCGTAATGCCGCTGCAACCGCTGCTGTTTCGGCGGGCGCTGCGACAGTTGCCAAGAGTTCCGTTTATTCCCTTGCGCCGGCCAAAGTCTTAGGCGCGGCGGATCGAATCAATATCGCTCATATCGGTCTAGGTACGCAGGGTTTTGGTGCACACACCCGATTGATCAAACAGTACAAAGCTGCCAACAATACCGAGTCTGTAGCAATTTGCGACCTCTATGGATGGCGGCAGCGTCGTGCAGCAGATGAGATTGGCGACCTGAAGCAAGCCAATTGGTACTGGGACCACCGAAAGCTTCTGGAGCGTAAAGATGTTGACGCCGTTATTGTAGCAACATCCGATAACTGGCACGCACCAATCGTTATTGACGCCCTTGCCGCTGGCAAGCATGTCTATTGCGAAAAGCCAATGTGTAAAACGGTCGAAGAGACCTATGCCATCTACGATGCAGTGAAGAAGAGTGGCCGTAAATTGCAAGTTGGTTCGCAGGGATGCTCTGATCTCAAGTGGCACCGCGCCGGCCAACTTGTAAAAGAAGGCAAAATTGGACGCGTAGTTGTTGGACAGGGTTCTTATATGCGTAACGGACGCATTGGTGAGTGGAACAACTACGGAGAAAATCCGTACATGGATCCACACAAAAATGCTGGCCCGAATGGCACAGGGGACATGAAGATTGACTGGGAAACCTTCCGAAAGGGCGCTGGGCCTAAGGAATTTGATCCAGACCGATTCTTCCGATGGAGAAAGTACTGGGCATATGGCTCGGGCCTTGTCGGCGACCTCTTGCCACACCGACTCCACCCACTATTCCTCGCGATGGCAATCCCGTACGATGATCCGATGAAGGGCTGGCCGATCCGAGTCTCATCTGGTGGCGGTCTCTACGTGCAGAAGGTCAATCCGGACACTGGTAAGCCAGACCGAGAAGTACCGGACTTTATCAACGTTTCGGCTGACTTTGAAGCGGGTTCGATGATGGCGATGTCCTCTTCTATCAATGAGCAGGGCTGGCCGGACTGCGTACGCGGTAACAAGGCGACTATCTACTTTGGTGGAACCACGGTAGAGACCAAAGTCGAGCGCGTTTGGTCCGATGAAGTTGATGCCCTACCGGCCGAGCAGGCTGGAGACGGCGAACACATCGAAGTACACGAGAAGAACTGGCTCGATTGTATCCGCAACGGCAAAGAACCGAACTGCAACATTGACATTGCAGCTCGCGTTTCAGTCATGATCTGCCTTGCAGAACTTGCAGAGCGATACAACACGACGTTCTCGTTTGATCCGAAGACACGTAAGGCAACGCCGGACAGCGGCAAATACAACGCTGCTTAAGTCGGCTGGTTAATCAGAAATGAGGGCGTGGAACGTTATCGTTTCCGCGCCCTCGTTCTTTTGCCTGCCATTTAGAGGTTAATTCTATTTGAAACTTGTTGCTTTACTGGTTGGAATAACTGGCCTTTGTTCAATATTGCCCCGTCCTGCTGTCGGCCAGGGGATAACCTGGAAACCACTCGGTGAGCCGGGATTTGGCTCTCGGGTATCTTCCATCATTGTTTCGCCTCACGATTCCCGCCGGGTGCTTGTTGGCGGGGAGTCCAGTGGAATTGTAATTAGCGAGGACCAGGGCGAGACCTGGCAGCCGACGATAGGACTCTCCACTCAATCGATCAATGAGTTCACTTGGAATC
>JBDUAM010000157.1:0-2066 GCA_040004655.1 Chthonomonadales bacterium
AGGTCAAGCAAATCAACAATGTTTGGGGGCGTTATGCCACAACAATTGACGATTTCAGTTGTGACAAGTCCGAGTCCTTTATGGCAAATAAGAGCCCATTTATTTGTACTGTCGCTGGCAACATGGCTTGGGAGGAGTATTCCATTGTCGAGGCTGTGGCACCAGATTACTTTGATCCTGATCGAACTAGCCCCATGTTGCCATATAATGGCAAACGAGTTCCCTTGACAGGAATGGCATTAGCTGAAGGTTTAGGGATGCTGACGACATGCATTAGTCTGCTTATTCAAGGCGGCTCAATTTCTGAAGTTTTCTCGTTCCTAGAGGATGACATTTATTATGTAGGCGTCGATTTCATCAATTCAGCCGCTGGTTTGCCAACGATGGACCAAATTGACCCGGCAAAAATAACACTCGAAAACTTTTGGTCATATTTTGGAATTGCGATTTCCTCAATTTATTCAGCCCTCAGCATCCCGTTATTGCCACACACTTTAACAGCAAACGAATTGCGAGTAGTAGGCAAATTTTGGTCATTCGGTCCACAGGACATTCATCCCGGCTGGCGTTTAGTGCGGTTCGGACGGTTTCTTCGAAATGAATTCATGAATGACATAATCAAAGAGCGTACAACTAATTCTATAGAAAAGCAAATGAATTGGTACCGTCACCTCGTAGATTTTATCCCGAAAATACATGGGTATTCAACTCCAAGTGCTCTGTGGTTTGCGTGGGGTAGCACAACATTCGGTCCGATGGTGAAAGGTTTTCGATACCCTGGCGCCCAACGCCAAGAACCAGTGATGGATGAGCAATATATTCGTAGCTACTTGGATCCATTGAATACTCTGCTCGCAACAGCCGTAGCCCCAGATAATGTGAAACATTGGGTGTGCCAGGACTCTTTCAAAATGCGCAACCCTGAAGACGACTATGAAGGTACTGATCTCCTGTTTGATGCGATACTAAGGCGATATGTGTTTAGTCACTTAGACGAGAGTAGTCCACTGGAAGAACATATTAATGATTACATACATCGTGCGCGGGAAGCGGCAGACCCACGCTCGCGGAAAACCGATGCAGATCATAAACATTAAGGCGACCCGCACCATTTAATTGGATAATTTTTTTAGTCAATTGACTTATGCCCGATGAGTTGGATTGAACTGATGCCCGGCGGATGGGTAGGTGGAACCATGTCCATATTCTGTGACTTTCACCCCTCAAATTGTTCTAATTAGTTCTAAAAGGTATAGTTTGTGGGACTCATTCTCTCAAACGTTAGGGGCTCTGGTTCATGCGGTTTTTCTCTGTCTTTCTGGTGGCGTTGGCGCTGCCGGGAATTGGCGCTGTCTCTCGGGCGCAGACGCCGGACTTCAATCGGGAAGTTCGGCCCATTCTTTCGCAGAAGTGTTTTCGCTGCCACGGGCCGGATGACGGACAGCGCAAGGCTGGCCTGCGATTGGATGACCCCAATGTGGCCATCAGCAGGCTGCTCAGCGGGCATCGCGCCATCGTGCCGGGTAAGCCTGCTGCCAGCGAACTGACCGCGCGCATTCACGCCACCGATTCTGGAATCATGCCGCCCGTCACGCTCAACAAACCCCTCACCGAAGCCGAAAAGAAGATCCTCACCGCGTGGATTACCGCGGGTGCAAAGTATGAGGTCCACTGGGCGTTCGTCGCGCCGAGGCAGGTCGCCGCGCCCGCGGTCAAGCATAAGAACTGGCCCCGCAACGCCATCGATAACTTCATCCTCAGTCGACTGGAACGCGAGGGGCTGCACCCTTCGCCGGAGGCCGATAAGTACACCCTCATCCGCCGACTTTCGCTCGACCTGATCGGCCTGCCCCCGACCCCTGAGGAGATCGACGCCTTCGTGAACGACCGTCGACCAGACGCCTACGCGCGCCTCGTGGATCGACTGCTCGCCTCGCCGCACTATGGCGAACGGTGGGCCCGCCGCTGGCTCGATCTCGCCCGCTATGCCGATACCAACGGCTACGAGAAGGATCGCCCGCGCAGCATCTGGCCCTACCGCGACTGGGTGATTCGCGCCCTGAATG
>JBDUAM010000614.1:0-6848 GCA_040004655.1 Chthonomonadales bacterium
AAACGACTCTATATACCCTTCCGGTCGCTCCCAGACGTCGTAGAGGCCGGCGAAGGCGAATAGGTCGCGATCTTTCATGGTGATGTAGAAAGGTTGCTTCGACTTACCAATTGTCTGCCACTCGTAAAATCCATTTGCGGGGATGAGGCACCGGTGATACTTAAACGCAGCACGATAGGCGGGCTTTTCAGCGACCGTCTCACATCGAGCATTGATCATGCGGGATCCAATCGACGGATCCTTCGCCCAGCCCGGAACCAGCCCCCATTGAGCGGCAACGAGTTCCCGAACGGGTTTTTGATCGGCCAGTTGCTCGCGAACAATGAGTGACGCCTGCGTCGGGGCAATGTTGTATCGTGGAATAATGGTTCGCGACGCGTCCACGTGAAATAGCTGTTGAACGCGATCAGACGGCGCAGTAAATGTGTATCGGCCACACATATGATGTAATCTCCGGAGGTCGATTTGGGAAATTATCCCATTGTTGCAGACTCAATAAGGCTACATTGGGTACGATTTGATAATACCACCTGAGGGGGAGCATCATGAAGCGGACTTGTGCCGGTTGCTTGGTATTGCTACTGATGATGGCGCTCGCTTACCTCTCTAACAGAAGATAGAATCGCCCGGATTTGAGTTCGTTTCCGTCTGTGGCGTAAAAGGATAATTTTCCATGTCTCGAAAAATAATCGCGCTTGTAGCCATTCTCTTGTTGGGCGTATCGATGCCCCTTAAGGCTCAGCAGGACGTCGTGCCAAAAGAGGTAACGGCTCTTCTCAACGACATCGCTGAGATCGACAATTTGCGAACCATCGCACCTTTGAAGATTTCCGCGGAGCAAAAGACTAAGATCACGGAGCTGTTGAGTACCCTGCTCGAGTCTTATAATAAGAGAACCGCTAAAGGTATTGTCCCTGCCATCCAGGAGCTTGCTCAGGAGATAAAAAGGGTCCGCGCGAGTGTATTGGCCGGAAAAGCAATTCCCGCAGGATTCGACGAAAAAGTACGACAGATGGAAGCTGACTTTATTGAAAAACGTGAAAAAGAGAACAATCTTCTTCTAAGAGGTTTTACAGATGGGGTGAAGCCACTTTTGACCAAGGACCAGATCGCCACCGGTACGAAGTTAGCCCGCTCCATTGCCACAAGAAATGGATCAGATTTGAAGGGCGGCGACGAATTGGCCATGGGATATCTCCTGCTATTCGGCTACGCAACTCAAGTGAAAACCCAGCAGAACGTCGTACCGAAAGAGGTGACTGCACTCGTAACAGATATATCCGACATTGATAAAATGCGAGTCCTCTCCCCGATCAAAATTACTTCAGACCAATATGCATCCATCGCCAAGCTGATCTCGGACTCGTTCAAGGTATATAACCAGAAGGTGACGGAAGCCCTCGTGCCGCCGATTCAAGCGTATGCCAAAGAAATTCGGCAGGTAAAGGCCGATGTAATTGCGGGAAAGCCTGTGCCAGATGGCTTCGACAAAAAGGTTAAGGAAATTGAAGACAGCTTTTTCGACAAGCGCGCGACGGAAGATAGCTCGACTCTTAAATCCGTCTCCGACGAACTTCGGAAGATTTTCACACAGGCGCAGGTCGATGCGGCTATTGAGCTTGCCAAAACACTCCCCGCTAAGACTGGCAAAAAATTGAAGGGGACCGACGATCAGTTTTTCAACTTTTACGTCAAAGGCACATTTCTGGAGTATCCCGGAATCATCACTCTACTGAATAATCTGAAGAACCAACCTGCGCCGTAACCGGCCAACCTCTTGACACCGCTGTGAGGATAAAATAGACCTCAAATCCGCTCAAGATACCCCTGCCGGGGTTATCATCGCCGAAAAGCCGGATGCAAACGGCACATGGAATATGCGGGTCCTCACCCTGGATGGTATTTGTTTCTGGGCAGGACTCGCTTTTCTTGATTCAGAGATAGTTGTGCCTGTGCTTCTGGCGAAGCTCGGCGCTTCTGATCCGATGATCGGATTTTCTCGTTTCCTTGAAGTTCTCGGCTTCACACTGCCAGCTCTTCTGGCGGCGCACGCCATTCATGGCCTGAAGTTTCATAAGCCCGTTCTCCTGCGCACACTGTTGATCAGTCGATCTGGAATGCTCGTCCTGCCAATCGTGTTAGTTATGTTTGGCCTCTCCCACCCCAAAATCGTGCTCGCTATTTTCTTTGTCCTCTATGGCGCTTTCTGGCTGATGGATGGGTACGCTGCGGTCTCGTGGTTTGATATTGTCGCCAAGTGTATTCCAGAAAAGTATAGAGGGCGATTTCTTGGGGTGATGTCGATGACAGGTGGAATTGCGGCGATAGGATCTGGCCTTGCCGTCGCTCTGATACTCAAAGCCCCGTCCCTTGCGTTCCCAAATAATTTCGCGTTGTTACTAACGCTCTTCCTGACAGGATGTTTTGGATCGCAGTTCTTTTTGAGCCTGATTCGAGAACCCGAGGGAAGCGCCATGCCAGAAGAAGAACGGCCGACTTTTGGCGTATTCGTGAAAAAGGCTGGACCGCTGCTTAAACACAACCCTGATCTCCGCACGCTGGTAATCGCCCGAATGTGCCTTGCCGGAGCCGGAATGGCTGCACCATTTTATGCGCTTTTTGCCCAGCGAAACCTCGGTGTGAGTATCGCCTCACTGGGAGTATATGCGGCTGTCAAGAGTGTGGGAAGGGTTGGCACTGGTCCGCTATGGGGATGGCTATCTGATCGTCATACGGCTTGCAAAACCTATCGGTGGGTAGCGGTTGGGATTTTGCTCATTCCCGTAAGCGCACTTGCTGCTGGAACGGGAATGCCGTGGTTCCTACCTATCGCCTTTCTCGCCATGGGCTCAGTATCAGACGGAATCTGGATGGTAGGAACGAATGTCCTGTTTGAGACAGTTCACGAGACAGATCGACCATTGGCAGTGGGAGTGGCAAGCTTGTTACACGCTCCTGCATCACTGTTTGGCGTGATCGGAGGTTTGTTGCTTCAGGCGACGGATTTCAAAACAGTATTCGTGGTTTCGATGCTGTTTGGAGTAGCGGGAACCGCGTTGGCCTGGAAGCTATCGACCGGTGGGGATAGGCGGAAGTCCGGGCAAGTTGAGGTTACCGGGGTTTAGCAGGCTGCCTAATCCAGATAATCCATTCGCGTTTCCGACATTGCCAAAATTAGTCATGGAGTGAATGAGATTTATTGCATCTAACCCGATACCAAGATTAAAGGCATTATTAGTTGGCGTAAATGCAGTTGCTTGCGATGAACCTGAGGTTTGCATGGTTATTGTGGGTTGTAACATATTGGAATTTTGAGCTGCTTGCGGATTCACCACATTAGGTGCGTACCCAAGAGTTACCAGCGATAGAGGCATCAACGTCAATGGACCAAGATCGATACGGGTTAACGCTAGTGAAGTGAGCGTTCTGAAATCGCCCGCACTTGCCGCAGGCTGCGGAGCCCTGCCCGTAGCGCCAGAATATGCAGGATAACCGGTGGATGCAAGTCTAAGGGGTGTTAAATTCTGATAAGTAAGGATGAGCGTCGGCAACGAAAGAGCGCCGCTCTGCTGAGCCTGGCAAGCCGGCGTAAGCAGGCAACACGTCAGGACTAGCGCTGCGGTCGATACCCTTGCCACCAATATTCTCGATAAACTCAATTGCAACATGATTTTGCATTCTACCTTAACATCATTGTCAGGCTGAGCCTGGTCCCAATCCGTGGAGCGTCGCCCAGACGGCGGCCTGCACGCGGTCAGAAACGCCCAGCTTGCCAATGATGTGGATTACGTGTGTCTTAACAGTGCTCTCTGCCACAAACAGTAGCGATCCGATCTCGCGATTGGTCATTCCCATGGTTACCAGCCGAAGAACTTCAACTTCACGCTCACTGAGCGGATCGATCAGCGCCGACATATCCGCGTTGACCGGGTTAATCTCTTTCAGCGTGCGGACCAGATCGTCAACAGACAAAAGCATTTCGCCTTCAGCAACCGCTCGCAGCGTGCTGATCAAATCTTCTCGCTCAACATCCTTCATCAAGAAGCTGGACGCACCACCAGCGACTGCCCGGGCAATGTAATTGGGATGATCGTATGTGGTAAGCATGACGACCGAGACAGCAGGATTTTTCTGTTTTATGGAGACCATGGCATCGAGCCCATCGCCTCCCGCCATGCGAATATCCATCAAAACGATTCGCGGTGGGGTATTCCCGACCAGCTGAACCGCCTCTTTTCCAGAAGATGCTTCGCCAATAACTTTGAATTCCGTGCCGGAAAGCATACTGCGTACGCCTCCCCGCCAGATTTCGTGGTCGTCAACGAGGACAACGGGAATTTCGGGGACTGAAGATGTAGGCGTATCGGCAATTTGACTCATTTAATGTCGTCCTCGGCCTCGGGGGTTAGAAATCTACTTAACGGCAGAATTGCGCGAACGGAAGTGCCTTCCCCATCCACGCTGTTGATCGCCAGGTTACCACCTAACAACCCAACACGCTCCTGCATACTCTGAAGACCAACATGGTCATTTGATAGTGTAACATTTTCAGGTCTGAATCCACGTCCCCAATCGCGCACTTCAAGCACAATTGACTTGCCACCAACCTGAGCGTCATCACTTTCCAGCAGCATTACACGCACCCGGGTAGTATTTGCGTGTTTGCGAATATTGGTAAGCGCTTCTTGAGCAATCCTGAAAACCGTAGTTGCGAGAACTCGGTCAAAATCTTTGACTGTTGTGTTGTCAATGAGTATCGCTTCGTCCCACCCTGACCGGCCCTTTTCGTCATTCAATAACTGCTGCAATGCGCCGCCGAGCCCAATGTCATCCAGGGCAAGGCTACGTTGGCCGTTGATTAATCGGCGCGATTCGACAATTGCTTTTTTCAGACAATTTAGCCCGTGCTCAAGTTCCACGGATGCACCAGTAGTGTTACCTGACTCGTTGGCGTACTTAAAGGACTGCATGTGTGCGTGGGAGGCAAGGACGTACTGTGCTACTCCATCATGCAAGTCATACGCAATTCGGCGCCGTTCTTCTTCTTGCGCCGCCATCACAGCCCGAACAAGTCTACGTTGTTGCGACATCATTTGAAGGTTGTGCACAGCCAGAGATAGAAATCCAGAAAGAGATTGCACGACTTCCAATAGTCGATTTGTCTCATCCTCAATAACAGGGAGTTGCTCAAATACGAGAATTCCCTGCGGACGACCATCGCGGCGGATAAGGATAGCCGCACAACTCTCAGGCCCATTTACCTCAGAGGCCGATTTTGGCTCGTAAAAAAAATGCTCCCGCCCGATGCACTTCTGGATCATTGTCTCTGATGTAGTGCGAATGGCGGCATCGTCTGAAAACATATAGCGCTCGCCACTCTCAATTAGTCGCACAATGTCGTGGGAATCGCCACGGAGGATACCGAAGGTCGCATGTTTTGCGCAACAGATATCGCGAACGAGTTCCACCAATCCGGAAATCGCATCGATACCGCTAGCATTATTCAAGATGTATAACGCCCTACGACCCGCGATAATTTCTGCCTCTTCGAAAACCGATATTATCGATTCCTCGGTAAGCAGGTCGCCGCCAGGCATGGACGGAAGAGTATTCGTAGACAAGGTTATAAAGATCTCCATTTGTAAAATGCACCGACCAGTTGAAAAATTCCTCTTTTCAGCGGACTATGTAAGACACTTTCTCGCGAGACCCCCTCGCGATCTACTCCATATTCCACTCGCCATATGCGATAATAGTGAAGATTTGATCGGGCGGCTATTCGAAAATTCCCGCGGAAAGAGCCGGTGATGCTCGACGTTAAACAGACACTTCAAGCCCTTGTTGAACAACCGTCGCCACCGGGTGCTGAAGAGCAGATTCGCGAAGCAACCCAAAAGCTTTTGGAGCAACTGGGCTATGCCTATAGAGTGGATGCCAAAGGCAATTTGCTGATCGGTTCGCCCGGACCCAAAAAGATTGTGGTCACGGCCCATCTCGACGAAATTGGCCTGATGGTCAAGCGTGTCACGAATGGCGGAATGCTCGAAGTTCAGGAACTCGGCGGACTCTACCCCTGGAAATGGGGCGAACAACCTGTTGAGATCATGGCCGATACACCATTTCCTGGTGTCATTTCCTTCGGATGCATTCACACTAACCATCCGGGTTCCACCGTTCAACATGCACGGGTTGCGCCTTTGAAATGGGATGACGCGATTATCTACACGGGGATTTCTCGCGAAGACGTTATCAATCGAGGCGTCCACCCTGGTACGAGAGTTGCACTTGGTCGCGAACGTCGCGTCGTTACGGAACTGAACGACCTGCTTGTCTCATACTTCATCGATGACCGCGCCGACATCGTGGCGATGTTGATGTTGCTCGAAATGTTCGGCGGCAAATTGCCAGAAGAGGTTCTGTTCGCCGCGACCACATCCGAAGAAGTCGGAGGTGAGGGCGCACAATACCTGCTCCACAGCCTTCAGCCGGATGTCTGCATCGCGCTTGAAATCGGCCCGCTTGTGCCAGAGAGCATCTTCCAGATCGACGATCAGCCGACAATCTGGGTCACCGATGGTTACGCGTCCACATCCGCGGCCGACCTCAGACTCTTGCGCCGAACCTGCGCATCACTCGGCATGGAACCGCACTGGCAACCGCTCTCGCGAGGCGGCTCAGACGCATCGTGTACAGCGGCGAAGGGATTGTGCGCTCGACCTATTACGCTGGGACTGCCGGTGGAGAATTCCCATGGCCTCGAAATCATGCATCGCAACGCACCCGCAAATCTCGCAAAATTGAGCAAAGCCCTCATCCATAACATTCTGGCCGAATAGTTCGCGTACTAA
>JBDUAM010000433.1:0-22824 GCA_040004655.1 Chthonomonadales bacterium
GCTTTGCAGGACTCGTCTTGCTGGCCAATGGACTCTCCTCTGGCATCCGGAAGCTGGTAGAGCAAACCGGCGCGCTACAGGCCGCCATGGAGCGTCTGGCGCAGACTAAAATTCTGACCAAGAATTTTGAGGTTTTCTTGGGCAGCATCCAGGCTGCCAAAACACGAGTAGCGGAACTTTATGCCTTTGCGGCCTCATCGAACATCTCCGTGGCCTCTTTGTATTTCGAAACAAATTCGACGTCTTTGTGTGCGTCCAGCGCCTCAACCGCATGATAGAGGATAACTCCGGCCTTCCAAGCTTGCAGATTGGCTTTCTCTTCTGGGCGAGAGACCAGAAGCGCATCAATTGTTTTTTCGCCGCGAGCAAGATGCTTTTTGTCGCCTGCCAGAAACCCAGCAAATACATCCTCACGAATGAGTGTGTGAACCGAAATTCGCTTATCTGCGATTGGCGGATCGGGGAAGTCGGATGCTGCGAGTTTGGTCCGCCTGCCATCCTGCGCGACTGCCGAGAGAAGCGCCAGCGGCAATGCTCCAAAAATGGTTAAGGCTGTGATTGTACGACCAGATAATCTATTCATATACGGTTTCTCCTGAAACTGAATTCACTTGACAATGCGACTGCAAATTTACAATTGTGTAACTCTACCCTATCTTGCCTACCATTAATAGGGCTGGACCCAGACCATGAAACTTATGAAATCTTAACGGTTTGGCTGGAGGAAATCCTTCTGGATTCATTCAATCCTTCATTACGTTCCTATGAAGGATTCAGCTTCACGCGAAAATGAATCCGCATTGGACTTTGGGCAAGGAGACGCAAAATGAACATTGGTGATGACATCCTCGGAAAAGTGAAGAGTGTAACGGGCCTTGATACGGACAAGGTTACGGACACCGTTATGGACAAAGTCGGCAGCCTCTTTGGTGGTGGTAAGAAGCCCGATGAACACTCCAAAGAGGAGGAGGACGAGCCGGAAGAAGAGGTTGACGAAGAAGAATCCGAAGACGAAGAACCTGACGAGGAAGAGGAAGAGGTCGCCGAAGACGAGGAATCGGAAGACGATTAACTGTTCTCGGATATATCCGTAGATGATGTGTTGACCAATCGACCAGACAATTCTTGCAGGAAAACTTCGCGAATTTGTGGAATATATCAGCGGTGTTTTCATGGGGCAATTGAGCCCCTGCAGGCATGGTCTTCCATTGATCATGGCTACGGCATACATTAAGGAGTTTTGAAAATGAAGAAGTTTAGCTTTGCATTAATGCTTGTTCTCTCCTTTGCCCTCATCGGCGGCGCGCAGGCACAGAAAAAAGCCATGGATTCCAAGAAGCCAGGCGCATCTAAAATGGCCGCCAAGGCATCTAACAGCAGCATCTCTGGCATTGTAAAAGGTGCAGCCAACGGCAAGATGTTCACCGTTGCGCAGAAGAAGGGTCCTGTCAGCGTTGATGGCACGGGCGTTCAGCCGCGAAACAAGGCTGGCCAGTTCGCCAAGTGGACTGACATCAAGGGCGGCACCATGGTCACCGTTGTTGGAAAAATGACCGGTACCACCATGAAGGCTTCCAAGATCACTATCAACTTCGTTGCTGGCGGTAAGAAGCCAGTCGCACCTGCCGTCAAGCCCGTTGCTGGTGCAAAGGCCGAAAAAAAGAAGGGCATGATGGGCAAGATGAAAGACAAAATGGGCGCCATGAAAGATAAGATGAAGTCCAAAATGGGCGGTGGCGACGCAAAAAAGCCGTAATCAACCCATTAAGTACCATAAGAGGGGTCGCATCCTAAAACGGGTGCGGCCCCTAATTGCATGTCCGGAAAATGGTCCATTGTAAGGTATACTTCAGTGCCACGCCGGGAGCGAAACAGACATTATTATGCCCAGAGCCTCAGTAAATAGATCCGTCCAGATGATCAATCTGGGTTGTGCAAAAAATACGGTTGATGCCGAAGAGATGCTTGGTTCCTTAGTGGAGAGCGGATACGGAATCGACCCTACCACTGCTAACCCTGACGTTGTGGTAATCAATACCTGTGGGTTCATCGAATCGGCCAAGCAAGAGAGTATTGACGTCATTCTGGATGCGCTTGAGCGTAAAAAGCGCGGTGAAATTCAGAAAGTGGTTGTCTCCGGATGCTTGAGTCAGCGATATTTTAAAGAACTCTCTGCCGAAATGCCGGAAGTCGACGCTTTTCTCGGCGCAGGGCAGATGGGTTCTCTGCCGGGCATGGTAGATCAGACTTTTGCTCGACCTGCCGGTGCCCCCATGCAGATTTCGCTTGTGCCAGAAAAACCGCACCACCGCTGGTTAGATGTAGCAACCCGTGTGCGTTCTACGGCGCCGTGGACCGCGTACCTGAAGATCAGTGAAGGCTGCGATCACAAATGTACGTTCTGCGCCATCCCGTCCTTCCGAGGACTACACGCCAGCAAGCCGCTCGAAAAGATCGTTGCTGAGGCGGAGATGCTCGCGGCAGACGGCGTGAAGGAACTTAACCTCATCGCACAGGATTCCACGCAGTACGGATACGACATCGCAGGCAAGCAACTGCTCCCGGAACTACTGGAAGCGCTCTCAAAAGTAGATGGCATCCACTGGATCCGACTGTTTTACGCGTATCCTTCGCGGGTAAATGCGAACGTTATTCGTGCGATCTCCGAAACGCCGAAGATCTGCCAGTACATCGATATGCCGCTTCAACATTCCGATGATGATGTGCTTCGAGCCATGCGTCGACCGGCAAACAAAGGTCGGTATCGCGAGATAGTGGAACAGTTCCGCGCCGCTTCGCCGGATGTTGCTATTCGAACGACGTTCATCGTTGGCTTCCCTGGTGAAACCGCCGCACAGTTTGATAACCTGCTCAAGTTTGTCACAGAGACAGAGTTTGACCGTGCAGGATCATTTGAGTATTCCACGGAGGACGGCACACCGAGCGCCGACCTGCCGGGAAGAGTGACGTCGCGGGTTAAGCGAGATCGCCGCGACCAGTTGATGAGGCTTCAGCGGGAGATCAGCTTCAAGCGAAATCAAGCGTGGGTTGGTCGACGGCTCGAGGTTCTTGTCGAGCGAATTGAGTCGCATGCTGACGGCAAAGAGTTGTACGCAAGCAGATCGTTCCGAGACGCTCCAGATGTAGACGGACTCGTATATGTTGAAGGCAAAGAACTAATTCCGGGCGAGTTTGTTACCGTCGAGGTAACCGAGGCCCGGCCGTACGATATGGTTGGAAAAGTTGTAGAAACAGATCCGGCGGCGTTGCCGCGAGGATCATTCGGGATCGGCACAAAGCAGTCAATTTAGAGACGGCTTTGGATGGAGGAGATATTTTGGCAGCGGCAAAAACAGTAAAAAAGACAGATACCGGCGAAGCGCTCGCCGCACTTTATGCGGCAGACTTACTTCATGCGGCGTTATTAAAGGCCGGGGAGCCCGTTAAGGCATCCGACGGCGCAAAACTGGCGGATCATCCTGCAGTCGACTTGAAACTGGCTCGTGTGATTCTCTCAACAAACCCCAAACGGTTTGCCAGCGTGGATCGCAAGTGGGGACTCTGGTCCCGTTATTCCGACCCAACCCGACCCTTTGAACGAAACCTGGAAGACGTTTTGAGTTTAAGCGGCGCTCCGGCAGCCATGACCTCCCTCGCGGCGGAGATGGCCTCCATCTACAATCGATCGGCCGAACATTTTGAGCGACTACTCTCCAGAACTCTTACCGACACCGTTCGATTCTTTCCGGCGGGCGACGATCACTTCGGCCTCACCAAATGGCTGCTCGATGCAAATGGCGAGTCAGAAGATGACGTCCTCTTTGACAACTACCTGAAGGCATTCGACTTCGTCGGTTACGAAAAGCTCGGCGCGAAGATCAATCCTGCCAAGCCCGAAACCTTTACTGCGTTCCTTGATGCAGTTGGGGAACCTGTACCGAGTAAGGTCTTGCAGTTCCTCATCTGGCGAGCGGACCCGATCAACTTCGATGCGACTGAACAGTTCACCATTTTGCTGCACGAGGGCCATGCGATCTACCTTTCTAATGGCACGTGGATCGGCCCGAAGCTTGCCGAAAAGCTCATCTCCACCTTCCCGGCGCTTGCTGAGAAGGAAGTGGACGAGCATGGCGACAACGCCCCTGCGGAAGCTGCATTGCCGCTCACCATTAGCGATGACGAAAAAGAGCAAGTCGTTCTCGCGATCCTCAACAGCAGCCGACCTTCCCATGCAATCGATCTCCTGGAGAGTATCTTCGAAGTCACAAGCACCGATTCGACCTACGCGGTCGACGTCGCGATGCTCATCGATACCCTGAAATTAGATGAGCGAATTGCATGGATCGGCGCCGACCGATTCCTGGCCGTTGGCTCAATCCCTGCCTATGTCTATTCGGTTCCAGAGAGTCTCCACATTGAGGAAGCTCACTACACCGATGTAGAAGGTAACGAAGTCGACTTTGTTCTTGAAGACGACGGTTACGACGGCGGACTGCAGCGCGAAACGCTTACGCTGGTTGCACAGGACATCATGGACGAAGAGGCAGCCTACACTCCGGACGCCGATCCGCCAGCAACTGCACGCTGCGTACTTAAGTTCCACCACAAAGAGATCGGTACGTTCCCGCTCTGCCAGCTTCCTGCTGGATTCTTCCCGGCGGATGCGCCTATCCTGCAGGTCGACCTATCCCTGCCGGCCGGACAGCGCGCTGAGCTCTGGGTGAACAACGAAACCCGACTGGTTTACGGACTGATCGACTGGTACAATACGCTCCCGGTCGACTCAGGCGTGGTCTTCTACCTTGAACGACAGGCGCCGGATAAGTTCGTACTCACTTACGGCGAAGAGACCGAGCCAGCCATGTTCATTTCCCGCAACCGCGTCAACGAGCTAATGGAGCTTGGTAGACGGGCGGAAGACGAAGAGTTGCCGACCTTTGAGATCGCCCGGGAGATCATGGAACACTACCGAAAGGGTATCGAGTTCATTACCCTTCTCACGGAAGTCAACATCTCTCGACGCTCCTCCAGACGCCTTGTGGCCTCCCTGCTATCGGGATACCACTGCTTCTTCCAGCGTGGTGGCGCGTGGGTGTTTGACGCCAAAAAGCTCTCGCAGGGATTTGACAAGAGCAAGCGAAAGTACCTGAAGAAGAGCTAATCTTCTCTGCATTCCCAACTACGTGCAGCGCCTGCGCGCTGCACGTAGTTGTCTGTAAGCCAAATTCTTACGTTGGATCGGATGAAGAGTAAGTAAGTATGAGTGTTCGCGTACGCTATGCACCCAGCCCGACGGGTTCGCCCCACATCGGAAATATTCGAACGGCCATCTTCAACTGGCTCTTTGCCCGCCACGAGGGCGGTGTTTTCATCGCGCGTCTGGAAGATACCGACCGTTCACAGGAACGATATAAACCCGAATCAATTGCGGAGATCGAGGCGAGTCTAAACTTCCTTGGGGTGACTCCGGACGAGTGGTGGGTAAACGGCGATCCCAATTTGTATGTGCAGTCTAATCGACTGCCGATGTATCAGGCGGCTGCTGATAAGTTAATTGAATCTGGCAACGCCTATCCCTGTTTCTGCACCACTGAGCGGCTGACCGAGATGCGTGCCGAGCAACAGGCTCGCGGCGTGCCAAGCGGATACGACAAGCGATGTCGACGTCTGTCCGTTGACGACCGCCAGAAGCACATTGCAGCCGGAACTCCGTTTACGGTGAGGCTTGCCGTACCGATGGAAGGCAAGACCACCTATCGCGACGAGGTCTATGGCGAAATCACATTTGAGAACAAGCTGATTGACGATCAGGTCTTGCTGAAATCCACTGGTTGGCCAACGTATCACCTGGCCGTTGTGGTAGATGATCATGATCTGGGAATCACTCACGTCATCCGTGGCGAAGACTGGCAGCCGAGCACCCCAAAACAGGTGCTGCTATACCAAATGCTGGGTTATGAGATGCCGAAGTGGATCCACTGTCCGCTGATCGTCGGTATCGACAAAAAGAAGCTATCCAAGCGACACGGGTCGACGCAGTTCTCCCAGTTTATCGACGAAGGCTACCTGCCGGAGGCCCTTTTTAACTATCTGGTACTCTGCGGATGGTCTGCCGGTGAGGAGAATCGAGAACTTTTCTCGAAAGAGGAGATTGTAGCGCGTTTCACTATCGAAGGAATTTCCAAGAGCGCTGCGGTATTCGATTACGATAAGCTGCGATGGATGAACGGTGATTACATTCGCGCCACACCCATTGAAAAGCTGACAACGCTATGCCTGCCCTATTTCCAAAGCGCCGGATTTGTTGGGGCTGATCCGTCTTCTGCCGAGATGGAGTTTCTCGCAAAGGTTGTCCCGCTCGTTTCGGAGCGCTTGAAGGTGCTGAACGAAGTGGCAGGTTTTACGGACTTTTTCTTCCATTCTCCGCAGGAATTTGAAGAGAAGGGCCGGAAGAAGTGGTTAACCGGCGAAGATGCCCAGAAGAGAATTCAGGCTGCCATAGACGCCATCTGCACGAAGAGTGAAGAATTAACTGTCGAAGAAGCCGAAGCGGCGACCAACGAAGCTGCAGTGGCATGCGAAAGCGAACGAGGTCCGGTTATCCATACGCTAAGGACGGCCGTTACGGGTCGAACCGTTGGACCCGGCTTATTTGAAACGTTGAATGTACTTGGTAAAACGAACGTAATCGAACGATTGAAAACCGCGCTGAAGGCAGTAGAACTTTAGCGATTGAGGTGGTGTAGATGAGCCAGATAATCGATATCAATACGATGTTTGGGCCGCATCCGAGCGCAGCAGCTGACCTCTCTGTCGACGAATTGCAGTCGATGATGGAGAAGCACGGTGTTGGCACCTGCTGCACGCTCTCTACGGTTGGTATGCTCCTTGATCACAACTCCGGGAACGCTGCCACCAAGGCAGCGTGTTCCGAGAGTAAGCATATGCTTCCGGTAGCCACCGTAAATCCGCAGATGGTTTTCGACCTCGAAGGTCCGTTCACCAAATTCAAAGCCGATGGATACTGCATGGTTCGATTATTTCCTGATTGGCAGGGCTGGCAGCCCGATTACGCACCAGCCATCGCCATCGCCAAGCGGCTGGAAGTCGAAGGACTTCCCCTCTACGTCGAAATCGATGGATCGGGTACGGCTACTCGTTTGGTGAACGCACTGGTCGCTCATCCTTCCGCGCTCATTCTGGGCGGCATCACACAGGAGACGGTCGCCGAAGCGATTGTGCTTATGCGGTCACACGCCCGGATTTACGTGGAGACATCGCAGCTTGTGGCAGTTGGGGCTATTCGACAGGTGGTGGAATCGGTTGGAGCCGAGCGTCTGTTGTATGGTTCCGGAGCCCCAGCTCGACCCATGGCGAGCGGACTGGCTGCCGTAAAACATGCCGGCCTCAACGCAGCCCAGTCGGAAAAGGTTCTTGGCCGCAATGCGGCGGAACTCCTCGGCGTTTAGCGAGAAGGAGAAGAGAAATGGCGACAAGAGTATTTGATGTCCACAGTTATCTTGGCGGCAGCGTCATTCCGGGAATGGCTGCCACAGGCAAGTCGGTCGTCGCACAGATGAACGAGCGCGGCGTAGAAACCTCTCTCCTATTTTCGTCCCACGCGCGTGCGGTCGATCCGACTGCCGGCAACCGAATCCTGAAGGCCAATCTTGAGCAGAGTCCTGACCTCTACGGCTGTCTGGTCACCCACTTCAACCGAATGGAATCTTCCGTCACGGTCATGCGAGAGCTTATGAGCAATCGCAAATTTCTGGGGATGGCCATTGTTGGCTCCCACCCGAACGAACCCATTGACAAGCTGCTTGCAGATGAGATCATCAACGCCTATCGCCGATACAGCAAACCCCTTTTCCTCTTCGCCAACAATGCCGATATGGTCCATGCCGCTCTTGAGATTGCCCGATCTTACATGATGATTAAGGTCGTTCTGCTGGGCATGGGCGGCCTCGACTGGAGAACCGCGATTGCCGCCGCGCTTAGCTCAACTAACCTGGTTCTGGAGACCTCGGGAGTGTTGGATCGGTCTAAACTCACCGCCGCCGTGGAAGCAATTGGTACCCACCGAATTCTCTTCGGGTCTGGCGCTCCACACGTGGATCAGTCGGTTGCCCTTGGCCTAATTGAAGACTCACACCTGAGTGACGACGTTCGCAGAAGAATTCTGTGGGACAATGCCGTGAAGCTCTTCGGGCTCACTCCCGAAACCTGATCCCAACACTCCCCAAACTTACGAGTTAACCATATTGGCATCTATTCAAGCGCGAATCATCTTCCTGTTAGTCACGGTGACCGCCCTGTTCGTTGTCGCCATTGTTTTCTGGCGTCAAATGGATTCCAGTCGCATTAATCAGCTTGTTGTTAGCAAGGCAGGCCTATTCGGGTGCAGACTGAACTGGGCAGAGGCAGCGCTACCAACCGATATCACTTATTTTAACGTGGAGGTTTAAGTTGACAAAAAATAGTGTGATCGACCTGCGCAGTGATACCGTAACCAAGCCGACACCCGAAATGCGTACGGCCATGGCTAACGCAGAAGTTGGGGATGACGTCTTTGGCGATGACCCAACGGTTTTGCGTCTCGAGGCGCTGGCTGCGGAGATTCTAGGCAAAGAGGCATCCCTCTTTGTACCGACCGGTACCATGGGAAACAGCATCGCCATCAACGTCCACACGAACCCGGGCGACGAGATTTTGCTCGACAGCGAAAGTCACTCCATGTGCTACGAGGTAGCGGGTCCGGCGATCATCTCGTCTGTTCAAACTCGAAATTACACGAGCGTTCGAGGAATTCCTGATCCGGAGCAGATCGCTTCGCAGATCAAGGCTCGCTCGCTGCACACGCCTCAAACCAGCCTTATTGTTGTTGAGAACACGCACAACAGGCATGGTGGCGCAGTGATCCCGTTGTCAGTATGTCGTGAAGTTCGAGAAGTCACGAAGGCTCGTGGAGTGAAATTGCATCTGGATGGCGCGCGCCTGTTTAATGCGGCCGTCGCTGCTGGAATTCCTGCCGCCGATTACGCAGCTCAGGCCGACTCCATCTCTTTCTGTCTCTCAAAAGGACTCGGATGTCCGGTGGGATCCATGCTCTGCGGTACGCGGGAATTTGTGGAAGATGCCCGACGCGTTCGCAAAATGCTGGGTGGAGGAATGCGTCAGGTTGGCATTCTCGCTGCCGCAGGAATCTACGCGCTGGAGAACAACATCAAACGTCTGGCGGAAGATCACGCGAATGCTCAGTATCTTGCAAATCTGATGGCGGATATCCCTAATATCGAATTCGACAAATCCAAAATCTATACCAATATGATCTATTTCAAGATCATGATGGACGAGTCGGAGTTTCTCTCTCGGCTGGCAAACGAAGGGGTTCTCACGTATCCAGATGGACCGAGAATCATCCGATTTGTTACACACCTGGACGTGAATAGACGTGATATGGAAGTTGCAGCAAATGCGTTGAGGCGAGTAACGACGAATTAGGCGGCGTTCGCTGTCAATTCCTGTCGGGATTCTTCACTGTGCCAAAGACTTCGGTCAATGCGGTATTGAACGGTACCATCGGATGCGAAACTTCTATCAGAATGATTATCCAGAAAATGGAGCTGTCGAGGAGAAACGGCCACGCGTTTTGGCGCTGGTTCCGGTGTTAGATGTAATAGAACTTCGATGCAAAAGTCACTCATTTTTCCATCCTGCTGGTATCAATTAATTAATAGACGTCATATTGAGGCCAAATGTTCGCAAGTGGTTGTATTAAGATTTTACGAAATCCATTTTGTGCGCAAACAATCCCGTCAACGGATGCATCCGCTTGTATATCCACCTCCCGGTGGATGACAGCACCCCACATTCGTTCTACAATTCAGGGTTAAAGCTTCCGAAATCCGGCAACAGAACTCTCGTGAGGGAGTACCCAAACGTTGTCCCCGCGTAAGAGGCGAAGTGGCCATGAATATTGCCCAAAATAGAGATTTGCAACACATCGGACTCTGGCTTCGATCAGGAGGAATCCTCATCGGTGGATTTGTCTGCGTTTCACTTCTGAGTAAGCATGGTAATCAGGTGATCCCGAGTGATGTTGTATGCCTTAGCATCCTCGCAATCGCTTTCCGCATGCGCGAACTCGTCATTCGGCGGAATGATCACGGCGCGCCATTACTCAGTTATCATCCGGGAGATTCCATTGTTGCGATAGCAATGCTTCGAGGCGGCCCCATGAATGCCATGGTAGTTGCCATGGTATCTATGCTGGCATCTCTCATCACCGAACGTAATAATCCAGGCCCAACTCGAATACTCAGGTTGCTGCTCAATTTCACCTACTACCCGGCGCTTATCTGCCTTGGAGCCTACTGCTATTTATGGCTCGGTGGTAAGCCAATCCACACCATGGACGACAGCTCCATGTTCTTTCGGGAACCTTCGCATTGCCTGCTGCCGCTCTTCTTTGCAACCGTTATCACCACGGAGCTTATCAACCGGGTCTACCAGGCGGCGCTGATTCGTTGCTCAAGCGGTCGACAGATGCTCACTACACTTGCCGATCCACTATTCTCCGCATTTGAGTACGTGGAGTTACTTGGAGCGACCATTGCCCTTGTTCTATTTTCCGCCTGGGGATGGCAGACCATCCCGTACTCCGCCGTCACGCTCATGGCGATGCTAATTGCCACCCGAGGCTACTTCCAGTCCCGTGATTCGAAGCGCGTTTCAGAGGTCGACCACCTGACGGGAACCGCATCGTGGCACCGATTGGAACGGCACTTGAAGAAGCGTATGACTGGTAGACGGCGAGAAAGTCGATTGGCGTTACTGTTCCTGGATGTCGATAATCTCAAAGAGGTGAACGACCGCTACGGGCATTCTGCCGGGGATGAACTGTTGCAACTGATCGGGAAAACATGTCGAGAGATCGTTCGAGATCCGGATGTAGTCTGTCGACGCAGTGGCGATGAATTCATCATTCTGCTGCACAACCTGGATCGCATGGAAGCGTCGTTGGTTCGAGAGCGCCTGCGGGATCATCTAAACAATCAGGTTTCGAGAGATGATAGGTTCTTCATCACCGCAGCGGGCGTCTCCATTGGAATTGCGGCCCACCCCGGCGACGGAACTACTGCCGAGGAGTTAATTGATGCGGCCGACCGACAGATGTACGTGGATAAGCGCGAACGAAAAGCCTACCTGAATGATGATGAACCTTACGCGGGCCGAAAAAATTATCGGAATTAGATCAACAATCTACCCGAACTGCGCAGCACGCATAGAGAGCGATCCGGCGTCGAACCCGGTAATTGGAAACGTGAGAGACTCGCCCGGGTCCGTTGCGCCGAGTGTATAGAGCAACGGAACGTAGTGGTCCCAGGTCGGGTGGTTCTGTCGACCAAGTTCCCCTTCATTTGCACGGCTGAGAAACGATGTGTCCCGCTGTTCAATCGCTGAAGCTACGTCTGAATCGAATTGCGCTGCCCAATCCGGAGTAGTGGAATCCCCGGACATGATGTGGCCAAATGCATCGCGCAGGTTGTGCGTAATGTTACCGCTGCCAATGATCATCACGCCCTCTTCCCGCAAACCCGCAATAGCTCGCCCGATATCCACATACTCATTGAACGCCAGGTTACGGTCGATGCTCAACTGGACTACGGGGACATCGGCATTGGGTCGAAGGTGGCAGAGAACGCTCCACGTGCCGTGATCGAGTCCCCAGTCGAAACGTACGTCCGCGCTGCGACTCCCGAGCATCTTTACAACCTTGCGCGCGAGCTCCGAGTCGCCGGGTGCGGGGTACTGCGCGTCAAAAAGTTCTTGCGGAAATCCACCAAAGTCATGAATAGTCTCAGGCTTCTCGTTGCCGGTAGTGAAGGTCCCTGGCACATACCAGTGCGCCGAAATCGCGAGCACCGCCTTCGGCACAGGCAGGGTCTCCCCCAGGGCGCGGAAAGCCCGACTCCATTGATTGTCCTCAATGGCATTCATGGGGTTTCCGTGACCAATGAAGAGCGCAGGCATTCGGTTTGCGGTGGACATTTGGTCGACTCCAGTGGCTATTTCAAGGCATTTTGTTCATACGATTGGAAAATCTGCGAAATTCCCGGCGAACTTACAGACTTCAAAGTGTATTCAAGTAGGCGATCAGGTCGCTCAGTTCTTGCTTTGTACAATCGGGCTTGCCAGTCAGTTTTTGCGGCGAATGGAACTCTGTAAGCACTTGCTCCAGCGTCGTAGCCTCCCCGGTGTGCAGGTATGGCGACCGATTATACACTCCCCGCAGCGACGGCGGATTGAACCCGACATACGCATCCTGCAGCGATTCGAGGCCCACTTTGAAAACTGCCGGAGCGGTGAAATTGGGCGGAGCGTGGCAGGTCTGACAGTTCTTGGCATTGAAGACCAGTCGACCCCGCTGTACCGCTGGAGCCTTTGAACCCGCTTTCGGGTTTGCACGGAAATTCAACGATTTCAGGTACGCAAGAACCTCGTCGATCTCGTGCTGCTCGGGTTCCGGTCCCTGCATCGATTTGACCATGGAATCGTGGATGAGCATTTTCAGGTCGGTTTGCCAGCCATGCCACGTCCACGGTCCGGTTTCGGTCACGCCTCTCAGGCTTAGGGTCTTTTTGGGTGTCTGGTAGGAGCCGTCGTTGAACGTGTCAAATGTCGATCCATTCGTGTGGCCCTCGGTATGGCAGGAATTGCACGAATACCATTGATTGTGAGATCGTTTTGCGTCGTGGAAGAGCATCTCGCCCTTGCGCGCGATGGAGGGTTCGGCGGGACAGCCAAGCGAGATCGTCTTCGTTACAGCGCCCTTTGCAACATCTACTACCTGTACGGAATTACCGAAGTAGTTCACAACTGCTACCGATTTGCCACCGGGAAGGAACTTGACACCAAGAGGTCTACCACCCAGATCCACTCGGGTGTATTTGCCGGACTTGTTAAGCACTTCCGGCTCCACGATATCACCGGGTCCGCCGAATGCAACGAACGGTAGCGGCAATTTCAAGAGGACCAATTCGTGCGTTCCACCGGCAGTGAACGCAATGGTATTGCCATCTCTCGTCACATCCAGGCCGTCGACATCCCCTACTGCTTTTCCCGATGGATCCAGTGCAATCGCTTCACGCGGTCCATTTTCGTTCATCGGCGCTCGGCTCAATCGCGATCCGATCACCCATCCCATGCCGATATTTTCTTTTGTGGTCGGTCGACCCCGTTCGGCATCGTGAAGAACATATGCCCAGGCTCCATCCGGGCTGCACACTACATGCCGAACATTCTTTCCACGGAGCTTTACTTCGTGATCGACCTTCCAGGTTGCAATATTGATCACCGAGACTTCTTGTGATCGCGCATTCCCAACAGCCAACCTGTTGCCTGCAGGGTTTAATGCGACCTGCCAGGGCTCGATCCCAACATTCAATTTGGCCGTGACTCTTCTGGTAGCCACGTCTATGGCTGCGATTCTATCCTCGCCGGAGAGCGCCACGAATAGCCGTTTGCCATCCTTTGAAAACGTTAACCCACGCGGCTGATCGCCTACCGAAATTTCAACCCGTTTTACCAGAACCGTGGGAGTCATTGTATACAGCGTGACGCTGTTGCCGTCTTGATTACTGACCGCACATCGATTAGCCGTGGGAGCTATCGAGATGCAGAAGGGTCGCTTACCGGCCGCAGTTTCCGCTATTAATTTGCCGTTGGTCAGGTCAACCAGGGATACGGTATTGGAAGTCGCGTTCGCGGTGACGGCAAATCGACCGTCGGCGGTAATGGCTAAATCCGTGGGCGATCGGTCTAACTCCACTTTGGGAGTCTGCGCTGATCCATGAATGAAGAATAGGGGTATTGGGAGGAAGAAGAATGCGTTTCGGAATTTCATGGTTCTGCCTGTGCGCGGAATGAATCGACTAAATAAAAATTAGAGAGGCGAACCAGATGCTCCTGCGCGGCGCACGGTTCACCTCTCAGATTGGGTTACAGAAACTGTATCAACGATACAGTGGGCTAATACCTCAGCCAAAGGGCTTGGTCATCTTTACCGGCACTTCTTTTGAATTCAACACAGCAACAACCGCTTTGCGCAGGTAAGGCTTCTTAGCGGCAGCATCCTCAGGGTTGTCATCAAAAGAGCCTCGATAACGCAATACGCCAGCCTTATCGATCACTACAAACGTGGGCGTTTGGATGACACTGAAGTACTTGGCGACTTCTCCCTTGTCATCGTTCAGCACGGGCATTGCAAAGTTGCGTGTTTCAGCGAACTTGCGAATGGATTCGGCAGTATCCGTTGCGCTGCATCTCAAACCCACGAAGGCCACATCCTTCTTAGCCATATCGTGCATCAGCTTGCCCATGCGTTTTTCATATCGCCACGTCACGCTGCACTGCTCACTCATGAAAAATAGGACAACTTCCTTCTTGCCCTTGAACTTTCCCAGCGCGACCATTGCTGAATCCGCCTTCATGCCCGGCTTCAGGTCGGTCATTACGTCTTTCAACGTGAACGCCTTAACCGGCTTGCCCACCGTGGCAACGTCCGGAACTTTATCTGCCGTCACCGCCATCGCGGATATGCCAACCGCGCACAATCCAACAAACAGAGGCGCGGCAAATTTCGTTTTGATCATAGATTCTCCTTTCGTCACGATTGTACGGCAAAAGCAATAATTGCTTTTACAATACGGCTACACATTACCTTAAAGGGGATTAATCGGTCAATTTTGAGGACTGGTTGGTATTGGGATTATTAGAAATTGAAAATCTAGCAGGCACCTAATATCACCTTATTTCTGGATCAATTCCTTGTTTTGAGACTTCACCCAGCGTCGCTCGACGAGTTTTAAGTATAGAATCGCGGTAATTGGAAAGATCAGGACATACATTTCAAGCCGACCCAGGAACTCTCGCCTGAACTCAATCACACTAAACCTGTTCCAATCCGAATGCAAACCAAGAATAGATATGATTATGAAAACAAATACTGCCTGCCCCAGCGCCTGGAGGACCAACTTCTTTCTTAACGCCGGATCAACCTGGTCAGGATTCTCCTTGACCGCATCAAAGAAGAAACAGAATCTCCAGATTACGTCATCAAATTTTCTTCGAGCCATTTTCTGTTCCACGGTTGTGTCCTCAACGAGTCCGAAATAATTCTTGGTCTGCCTTGAACCTTTGATTGCCAGAATCTACATATGCGCCTCAATCCACTTCCGCTCTTTTGCCTTAACCGTGAAGACAAGCAGAATTGGCAACAAAAGTATCCACATTCCAAGGAGTTCCACCAATTCCAGTAAATAGCCAGGAAAACTGTATTTGTATCCGTTAACGAACATATTCGCAACTATCATGCAGAATCCGAAGAATACCGAATCCCCTAAGGCTGCGACAACGATGGATTTCCGAACACTTTGCTTTAGTTGCCTGACGTTGTTTTTCACCAGTCGCAATCTGAAACACAAAGCCCAAACTACGTCCTCAAATTTTACGCTTGTAGTTTGCAAATTAACCTCGTCCCGAATGCATCACAGATTTCTATAATTGTACTACAATTTTAAAATTGCAAATAAATGGCATACCCAAACACAATTTACCTGGATGTTTTGATCCCGCCATTGTATCGATCACTCTGCATGGCGAGAAACTCCTTCTGCGCCTTAATCCATTTTCTCTCGTTAAGGAATATCTCAATTGTCAACGTTAATGGACCAAGGATCAAGAATGCAAGGAGTGCATTTTCTATCGATTCAAGAAGATTTATGGTCATTGGTTTCCGCCTGCCAATCAAAAGGCCCATCATGGCAGTCCAACATAGAAGACGAAGGAATGTACGTATAGAATCAAACACAATCTTTTGGCGCACAAAGTGGTCAATCTGATCCAAGTCGTTCTTTACGATACGTAACTTGAAACAGACACCCCACAGTACGTCAACAAATTTTCTTTTTTCTCTTACACTTCCCACGCTTCTTGTCCTTAACAGGTCTATACAATTGAATTGTACTACACCACATCATACCACCACATTTACCACATATCTGCGGACTTTCGTTCACGATCTCCCCTACAATACCGCACTCTGAAACACAAACGGCGTACCCCATAGCAAGGGCGCCGGGGAACTTTACCATGCGGATGTCCGGGTAATCAGATTCTTTGCGATAGTAGTCCGCGATCTTCCAATATTCCCGAATGATCGGCACCGGTTTGCCCGGGTAAGTTTGCTCAAGTATTAGACGGTTTGAATCGTTGAGTGGCTCCCCTTTGATAACCATGGCTACCAACATGCCAGGGGTTTCTTTTACCCGCCGATACGTTGCGGTCAGCGTTCGGAAGGTGGTCCCACCACAGGCTTCACAAATCTGGGGTCCGCCATCTACAATAAAATACGAGCGTCCGCAATTGGCAATGCACACCGCATACGCGACGTAGGAATACTTCAGAAACTTGAATTCCACATCCTGCGGAAAGTCTTCCAGTCGCCTTCCCCGTACCGCGATCTTCCAGTATTCTCTCTCCAAAGGGCTAAGCCAACACCTCTCGGACCACATCGCCATGCACATCCGTCAATCGACGGTCGATGCCGTTCTGGCGGAAGGTTAGTCGCTTATGATCGATGCCCATCAGGTGGAGAATCGTTGCATGGAAGTCATAGCAGTAGGTCTTGCCCTCGGCCGCCTGGAACCCGAGTTCATCGCTCTGGCCATATGCCACTCCCGGCTTCACCCCGGCGCCCCAGATCCAGTTTACAAACGATCCGCCGTTATGATCTCGACCCAGCGATCCCTGCGCGAATGGAGTTCTGCCAAACTCCGTTGACCAGATGACCAGAGTGTCCTGATCCAGTCCGCGCGCCTTCAGGTCTCGCAACAGCGCGGCGATGGGCCGATCCACACTCACCGCCATAGGAGGCAGCTCCGTGAGAATGTTGCCATGGTTATCCCAGTTTCCAGTGGCTCCCTGCGGACCGCTCCAGAGCTGTACAAATCGCACACCGCGCTCCACCAGCCGAGCAGCCAGCAGGCAGCGTTTACCAAAGTCATCCGTCACGGTATTCCCGATGCCGTACGCCGACCGAACGCTCTCCGGCTCACGCGAGATGTCAAACGCCTCGGGCGCACTCATCTGCATCTTCGCGGCCAGCTCATAGCTCTGGATTCGTGCGTCCAAGCGATTGTCACCGGGGTGTCGCACTGCATCCGCTCGATTGATCTTTGCCAGAAGCTGCAGGCCGTCGCGATCCGCCGCAGGATTGGCAAACGGAGTCGACTCCGGTGGAAAGAGATCAGGAATCGGTCGAGACCCCTTGCCGTTGATCACCGTGCCCTGATGCATCGCGGGCAAAAATCCACTGCTAAAACATCCATTCTGATTGTACGGCAGCCCCTTCGGGTCGGGCAGCACCACGAAGGTCGGCAGGTTGTCCGCCAGATGCCCCAACGCGTACGAAATCCACGCACCCATGCAGGGGAAACCGGGCAGCACAAAGCCGGAATTCATCATATATGTGCCGGGACCATGCACGTTGGTCTTGCTCGCCATCGCCATGAAAAAGGCCATCTCGTCGACCATTTTCGCCTGCTCCGGGAAGACACTGCTCACCCATCGGCCCGACTTGCCATACTGCTTGAAATCGAACGGGCTCTTCATCACCGCGCCCGGTTCACCCGTCTGGCCCTCCGGTTTTACCTTCGGCCCCAATTTCTGACCGTGGTATTTGATTAGCGCTGGTTTGTAGTCGTAGGTATCCATCGGGCTCGCGCCGCCCGTCATAAAGAGCTGGATCACTCGCTTGACTTTTGCGGGGTGATGGGTCTGCGCACCCGCCTCGCCGGAGAGCAGATGCGAGAGCGCGACCGAGGCAAACCCGCCCCCGGTCATCTGAAAAAGGTCTCTTCTGGAAATCGGCAATTCCGACATTTCGCGCTACCCTTCAGTCCACAAAAAAGAATTCGTCCGAATTAAACAGCACCCGACAGAGCGCCGGGAGACCATGTTTGGCGGCATATTCCACAAAGGATTTTCTCTCCGCTGGCGACGGATTTCGCAGCCAGACTGCATTTACCGCTGCATCGACCTGCGCTTCAGGAGGCGACTTCTCTTTCACGAGCATCGACGCCAACTCCCCACTGAAGTAGAGCACAAAAGGATTGTTGAACAGCGACAACGCCTGCAGTGACGAGACCGAATTCCCGCGCACCGGAGCCAGCAGACCGAGATCCGGGAAGTCGAGGGCATCCATAAACGGATCGGCGATTCCGCGCCAGACGTTGCGATAGATGCTGCGACGATTTGCCCCCGGCGACTTCCAATCATACTCGCTGTAGTTGAGCGCGGGCGTGAGTTGCGGACCCGGCTTCATGGTGAAGTTCTTGATGGCGGGCCCGCCCATGGTGAGATCGAGTTTGCCCGATGCCGCTCGCACAAAATCGCGATAAGAATCTGCGTCCAGTCGAAGTCGGTTCTGCCGCCAGAGCAATCGGTTGTCGCCGTCAATCTTCGCCGCGTGGGGCTGAATGGCGGAACACTGCTTGTAAGTCGCGCTGGTCACGATCAGGCGATGCAGCGCTTTCAACGACCCTTTCGCGTCATCCCGAAACCAGACCGCTAGCCAGTCGATCAACTCCGGGTGCGAGGGCTTTCCACCCATCTTACCAAGATCGCTCGGGGTATCACAAATGCCACGACCAAAGTGGTAGTGCCACACCCGGTTGACAATGCTTCGCCAGGTGAGTACGTTTTTCGGCGAGGCGATCCACTCTGCCAACGCCGCCCGTCGGGTTGCCTCGTTCTTTGCATCGGGTAGCTTGAACCGGGGTTCCAACGTCGCAAGGGCCGTGAGCGCGCCCGGTTCGACCACTTCCTTCGGCTGAGATAGATCGCCGCGCTCCAGCCGGTACATTACGGGAGGTTGGGCGATAGTAATCGGCCCGACCGTCAATACATCCGCCGTTTTTGCCGCGGCGAACACTTTCTGTTGAGCCGGAAGCTTCGCGAGCGCCGTATTCGCTTCTTCTCGGACGACATGGGCAGCGATGGTTAGCTGCTGATCGGGGGTTCGACGTTCTGTCGGAACTGCCAACGCTTCCTCAACAGGCAGAGGCAACGCGGTGAGATCTTTGGGATCGGCGTCGGTAAGGGAGAGTCGATATCGGCCGATCAGATGTCCGCCGCCGTGAAGCTGACGCAGGGTAACGACAATCCGACTGGCGGCATCCACCTTCACTGGATCCGCGAATGCAAACAGAGCGTTATGCGGCTTCCCAACCTGCGGATAGATACCCCAGGCGGTCTTCTTGTCGCCATCAATCGCGCGCTCAACGCCCCACCCTTCTTGATTGAAGTCGGCGGTCGCTTTGGCGATCTTGATCGGCTTCGCAACGCCCGCACTGTCAACGCAGCTCACGTCGATTTCAGATAGATGCAAGTTGCCGTTATCGTTTCGACCGGGGCCGCCCATCGGCAGGTCTTTTGACGCAAGTACATCCAGCCGCAAGCCGGTTACGAGCTTTGTAGTCGAAACGAGAGTGGTTGTATAGGAGTCCGTTTCCGGACGCTTTCCGCCAGACGAGATCGATCCATCTGCATTTTCAGTAAGCGTAGATCCCTCGGCGGACGCAAACTTCTCTACCTTGGCCGGCACCCATGGTCGCCGATTTCGCAGGGTTTCCGTCCACCGATCCACCGCAAGTTTGGTCTCTGGCGCGAGCAGAATGGACTTATCCATCTTGTTCGCAGCGGCAATGGCCGCTGTTAGTCGGGCACGTTCCGCCGCGGCCGATTTGGAGGCGTCGTATGTGATGTCGCCTTTGGTGATACCGCCAAAAACCGCCTGCAGGGCATAATAATCCGCCTGCGGAATAGGATCAAACTTGTGTGCGTGACACCGGGCGCAGTTGGCCGTGACGCTGTCAAACGCCGTCATGGTCTGCGTGACCATGTCGTCCTTGTCGAGCAGCTCGAAGTTCTTGGGAGCGGTTGTATACGCGCTCAAGTCAAACGTGCCCGCGCCAAGGAATCCAAGCGCCGGAGTTAGCGAAGGCTCATCTGGAAAGAAGTAGTCGGCGGCAAGTTGCTCCCGAATGAACCGATCCCAGTGTTTGTCCTGATTGAACGACTCGATCACATAATCGCGGAACGGCCAGGCGTTGTCCCGGCCGATATCGTGCTCAAAGCCATGTGAATCGGCAAAGTGGATGGTATCCAACCAGTGCCGCGCCCACCGCTCTCCATACCGTGGCGAAGCCAGCAGCCGGTCGACAACGCGCTCGTATGCGCCGGGTTTTGTGTCTGAAACAAAGTTCTTGAGTTCACCTGAGGTTGGCGGCAGTCCCGTGAGGTCATAAGTCACTCGGCGCAGAAGGGTTTTGCGGTCGGCGACAGGTGAGAAGGTAAGTCCCTTTTTCGCGAGAGCGTGAACGATGAATGCGTCAATGGGATTTGCTGTTTTGACCGGCAGCGCGGGTCGACGAAGGGGTTTCAAAGACCAGTGCGTTCCAGCGTCCGATGCTACTGCAACAGACTTCCCAAACGATGGTCCGGCATCGATCCAGGCCTTCAGCACATTGATTTCTGCAGGGGTTAGTCGACCCAATCCGCTGTAGGCAGGCGGCATCCGCTGGTCGTCTTTTGGGTCGGAGATACGCTTAATGAGTTCGCTGTGGGTGGCGTCGTGGGAGACAATCGCGCGTCGACCAGAGGGGAGCAGCTTGAGCGCAAAGTCGGCGGAATCGAGGCGAAGTCCGCCCTGTTGCTGCGCTGCGCCGTGGCACTTCAGGCAGCTTTTTTGGAGAATTGGTTTGACGTCACGCTCAAAGTCGACCGCTGGGGTCGCGCGCTGCAATCCCGCAGTCGCAACGAGAGAGGCAAAAAGGGTTCCGGAGACGACAAGAATCATCAGCGATCGCATAAGAAGTGTGACTCCGCAGGGTGCAAAAGGTTACGGAGTGATTCTACTCGACTTGCGTGGGATTGTGATGATGGGCATTTGCCAATCAGATTGCAACGTTGTATAATTAAGGGTACTTAAGTAGAATCCTGGAGTAACCCATGACTATCACTATTGAACTAACCGAAGCCGAGCGCATCCGTCTCTGCAATCTCGCTGAAAAATCCGGCACCGATGTAGAAGCCGTGGTGTACAAGCTAATTGGCGCTGAAGAACCCAAGGATGAGAAACCCAAGCAAACTCCAAAGGAATTCTTGGATCAAATGCGCTCTGAGGGAATTCTTGATCCCAATTGGGGCGGGCCTATGAATTCTCAAGACCTCGCGCGTAAGTTGCGCAAAGAGTTGTGGGGAATTGGATCCTAGGGCGAATAGGTTTTGGTTGCAATTATCAACATCTCAGATAGCAACGTTGTATAATTAAGTGTACTAAAGTCGAAATCTGGAGCAACCCATGACTCTCACCATTGAACTAACCGAAGCTGAACGCATCCACCTCAACGCCCTCGCTGAGAAATCCGGCACTGATGTGGACTCCGTTGTCCACAAGCTATTTGGTGGCGACGAGCCTGCCAAGGAGAAACCTAAAATGACGCCCAAGGAACTATGGGACGAATTGGAATCGGCCGGCGTGATTGGCCCTCCCTGGGGAGAAGACTTGGATGGGCCTGAATTAGCCAGAAAGTTAAGGAATGAAGGTTGGAGCAGAACTCGATAGGCGGACTATTACTAGACGCAGATGTTGTCATTGACATTTTGCGAAATTATGTCGGCGCCAAAGAGTGGTTCTACGGGATGAAGCAATTTCCCATGGTTTCGGGAGTGGCGACCCTTGAGGTCGCATTCGGAGCTCGTGATAAGTCTGACCTTCGCAGAACTCTCGATTTCATCAACCGTCTTGAAATCGTTTGGCCGACGGAAGAAGACTTCTTGTTTGCTCTTAACTTAGTATCCAAATATGGGCTATCCCATGGAACGGGACCTATTGACGCGGTCTCAGCAGCAGTGGCGATTCGCCTCAACATGACGTTGGTTTCTCACAACCGCAAACATTTCGACCCCATTCCTGGACTTATCCTTATGACGCCATACAGTCGATAGCCATTCACCACCGACACTCCCCATAGTCCTTCAAAAACTTGCCGAACAGGGGCGTCTCTGGATTGTTGATGCCCTCCGCGATAGGGTGGTAGATGCGCGCCATGCCGTCGATGATGTCGAGCGGGGGGAAGAACCCGAGGTTCTCCTGCTTGTGCACGCGGCGATCCCCAGGGTTCTCCTCCGTCACCCAGCCCGTGTCGACGCTGTTCATGTAAATTCCATCTTTGGCGTAGTCCTCCCCGCTGGTGCGGGTCATCATGTTGAGCGCGGCCTTGGCCATGTTGGTGTGCGGGTGGAAGACCGTCTTGCGCCGATAGAATTGGCCCTCCATCGCGGAGACGTTCACGATGAACCGACGCTCAAACGGCGACCGCGTCATCAGCGGCTTCAACCGACTGTTCAACAAAAATGGCGCGACCGAGTTCACAAGCTGCACCTCCAGCATCTCCTGCGCACCGACTTCGTCCATCCGCAGGTTCCAACTGTTGTTGTTCCGGCTGTCGGCGAGCTCTTCGTTGTCGTGCAATTTGTCGGCGGGCAGCACATCCTTCACACCAGCGATCACTCCTGGCAGCAGCGCGGATGAGTCAGAAATCGCCAGCGTGCTCGGGGCGCCCTGAGCGACGAATTTGCGCGCGGAAATGGAGAGTGTCCGCTCGGGGTGCTGCTCCTGTTCGACGAGATTCTGGTAGAAACCACCGGGTCGACGGATGGTCTGCGCCGCGTTGTGGATGATGATGTCGATGGCCG
>JBDUAM010000178.1:0-6837 GCA_040004655.1 Chthonomonadales bacterium
AACACACCTGGAGAATGAAACCGATGAGTAAAAGCAGCTTTGTATATGTCACCTACATCCGCACAACCCCCGCAAAACTCTGGCAGGCGCTGACCGATCCTGAATACACCCGCCAGTACTGGATGGGTACACATCAGGAATGCGACTGGAAAGTTGGATCGAGCTGGAAGCTCGTCTTCGCCGATGGAAAGGTAGCAGACGCGGGCGAAGTAGTCGAGATCGAGCCTGAAAAGAAGCTCGTGCTGAAGTGGCGAAATCAGTTTATGCCGGAGATGAACGCTGAGGGCGACACTCGAATGCAGGCTGATCTGGAGCAGATGGGTGACACGATGAAGCTCACAATAATCCACGAGATGGATCGGGCCGATTCCAAGTTCATCGGCGCGGTTGGTAGTGGATGGCCGATGATTCTGGCAAGCCTCAAGTCGCTGCTGGAATCGGGAGTCGCCCTGGACCTTTCCTGCGGCAAGCACTAGTCACGTACGGGGGCGATTATCGCCCCCGTCACCGATCTGAAGGCAAAAGGGCAATGTGCGCTTTCTTGTGGACCTCAAAACACACCTGGAGAATGAAACCGATGAGTAAAAGCAGCTTTGTATATGTCACCTATATTCGCACCACCCCCGCCAAACTCTGGCAGGCGCTGACCGACCCGGAGATGAACAAAAAGTACTGGCTGGGCGCCCATCAAGAGAGTGACTGGGAGGTCGGGTCGCCGTGGAAGATTGTTCTGGCCGATGGCAGGATTGCCGACGAAGGTGAAGTCATTGAGATAGAACCGGAGAAAAAGCTCGTTCTGAAATGGACCAATCTGTTCAAACCAGAAATGACGGCCGAAGGCGAAACCCGCATGGAATGCACGATGGAGCAGATGGGTGAGACCATGAAATTGACCATCCTGCACGAGATGAACAGGCCGAATTCCATCGTTATCGGCGCGGTCGGAAGTGGTTGGCCAATGATCCTCGCAGGTCTAAAATCCCTGCTTGAAACCGGCGAGTCGCTGGACATGGGACAGGTCTAACGTTCCACAACCGGGGGCGATTTTCGCCTCTCGGTTTCAACTAATCTATTGGCGAAGTCGCCGAAGGCTTCCTCTTCTTGCGCGCGAAAAATCGGCTCCAAATCAAGAGTTGTCCGCGCAGGGAGAGGTTAGGTGAGGGTGAAAAACGGAACTCTTGACCGATTACAACATTGTATAAAGACCCCCAATTCGGTCTTCCCCCTGCCGTTACAACTTTGTGGTACCAGAAAGTGAGTTGTCGGCAAGGACAAGAGGCGTCCAACGGTACGTAATCGTGTGAACCGTGCCACCGACCTGACCCATCCCAGAAGAACATCCTTTGCTAACGAGCGAGTAATAGGAGCGCGCCCGTCCTCGGGCGCACCGAGATGCTCACGGCGCGTGTGTCGATAATCTCATTGTGCGGGCGGGGACGCCCGCGCTCCGTAGAACTTGTATTTGTTAATATATAGAAGGTGCGAATTGGCACTTGCCTAATGGTTGGCGGCTTGAACCACGTCGCTGACTTGACAAAACGCACAAGCAGATCCTTCGCTCTCGCTCAGGATGACGGGGTGTGGGGCCAACTAATCCGAAAGCGAAACGCCCTTTTGGCGCAGAAACTCGACCACCGTCCTCAGGTTGACCAGTTCCCAGACGGCATCGTTGGAGACCTCCACGCCGAACCACTCTTCAAGCGCGAGGCAGACGAGGATGGCGTTGATCGACTTTGCGCCGAGATCCTCTACAAAAAGGGTGTCGGGGCCGATCAATTCGGGGTTCACCTCAATGGCGCCGGCCAGCCGAACGCGAAGTTCTTCAACGGTTTTTGGGCTGCGGTAATGGTCGCTCGTCACAGAAACTCCGGCGCAACATGATTGATGAACTGCTTCATTAACATATGTATGTACTTGTCTCGCCGATAGACCATTCGAATGAGTCTGCTGGCATGCGGAACTTCTGCTAGCCGTAGCGCGATTAGTCGACCCGACTCCACCTCATGTCGCACGGAGACTTCTGGCAGCATGGATATTCCCAGTCCCGCCTCGATCATCCGCTTGATGGCCTCCACGTTGTCCAGCTCCATCGCAACCTGCTCGGCGACTCCCGCGCGATTCAGCAGGCGGTCCACGTAAGTTCTCAGATTGGTACCCGGTTCCATGAGAATGAGCGGAATACCTGCAAGGTCCTCCGGCAATATCTGCTTCAGTCTGCCCAGCGGGTGCCCGGGCGGCGCGACCACGCAGGTCTCAAACTCCCCCAGAGATACCGACGTGAAGATCTCATCCGGCGCTTCACCGGTTACAAACCCGATGTCGACCGCATTCTGCTTCAGCAACGTGATGATCTGCGCGGAGACGCCCGTATGCATGGAGATCTCTGCCCCGGATCGACCGGAGCGAAACGTGCGCAAAAAGTCGGGGAGAACGTAGGTCGCCAGAGTGCTGCTCGCACCGATGCGCAATCTCCCAACCTCGCCGGATCGGATGTCGGCGACCGCCTGGGTCGCCTCTTGTTCGAGTTGGAGTATGCGTCGACCATACTCGATTAACGCTTCGCCGGACGCTGTCAACTGGATGTTTCGGCCCATACGGTCGAACAACTGCGTATTCAATTCGCGCTCCAGGGCCGCGATCTGGCGAGAGACGGCGGGCTGCGTCAGGTGCAGCGAATCGGCGGCGCGCGTGAAGCTCCCCGCGTCCGCCACCGTCACAAACGCCGTCAGTTGATCGAGTTGCATAACAATCCTGCATGGAAGTGATGAAAACAATTCATTGTTATTATAATACACTAACGGTAAAATGGAGGTAATCGCAACGAATTAACTTGCATGGGAGCAATGGATGGCACAGCACAACCTTTTTGAAACGCACAAATCTTTCACTTTTTCCGGGACCAAGACCGGGTCTTACTATTCCCTGCCGCAGCTTGAGGCGGCCGGAGTTGGACCTGTCTCCAGGTTGCCCGTCTCTATTCGCATCGTGCTGGAATCGGTGCTGCGAAATGTGGATGGCAAGCGCGTGACCGAGGCGGATGTTCAGCGACTCGCCAACTGGCTCCCGAACGCCGAGCGCACGGCGGAGATCCCCTTCATCGTCGCCCGAATCGTCCTGCAAGACTTCACCGGTGTGCCGCTCCTGGTCGATCTCGCTGCCATGCGATCCACGGTCAAAGAACTCGGTAAAGACCCTTCCATCATTGAACCGCTCGTGCCTGTCGACCTCGTGATCGACCACTCGGTGCAGGTGGATGTCGCGGGAGTCGGCAACGCGCTTCAACAGAATATGGCAATTGAATTTGAGCGCAATCGAGCGCGCTACACCTTTTTGAAGTGGGGCACGCAGGCGTTCAACGGCTTCGGAGTTGTGCCGCCCGGCATCGGGATTGTGCATCAGGTCAACCTGGAGTACCTGGCAAAAGGTGTGCTCTCCAAGGACGGCGTCTACTACCCGGATACACTGGTCGGGACCGACAGCCACACCACCATGATCAACGGACTCGGCATTGTCGGCTGGGGCGTGGGCGGCATCGAGGCCGAGGCCGGAATGCTCGGTCAGCCGGTCTACTTCCTCACGCCGGATGTGGTTGGGGTCAACCTGGAAGGCTCGCTTCGACCGGGCGTCACCGCCACCGACCTCGTGCTGACCATTACCGAGATGCTGCGCAAGGCTAAAGTAGTTGGCAAATTTGTGGAGTTCTTCGGCACCGGCGCGGCCTCACTCAGCCTCACCGACCGCGCGACCATCGCGAACATGGCCCCGGAATATGGCGCGACCATGGGCTTCTTCCCGGTCGACGACGAGACCTGCCGATACCTCACCGCCACAGGCCGTACCGACGATCAGGTCGACGCATTCCGACAATACTTTAAGGCGCAGGGCCTCTTCGGAATACCGAAGAAGGGAGACATCGACTACAGCGAGACTCTGGAACTCGATCTCGCATCCGTCGTGCCGAGCGTTGCGGGTCCGAAACGGCCGCAGGATCGAATCGAGCTGGATCACCTGAAATCGGAGTTCGAAGACCTGCTCACCAGACCCGTTGCAGAGAGTGGATATGCCAAATCGCCCGAGGCGCTCTCGGTATCCGCGGTAGTAAATCTTAATGGTAAGGGAAGTGACACCTTGACAAACGGCGACGTGGTCATTGCCGCCATCACGAGCTGCACCAACACCTCCAACCCGAGCGTCATGCTGGCAGCGGGTCTGCTGGCCAAAAAGGCAGTCGAGCGTGGCTTGAAGGTCCGGCCGACGGTCAAAACGTCGCTCGCTCCCGGCTCCCGCGTGGTGACGGAATACCTCGAAGCAACAGGCCTCGCGACCTACCTCGACAAGATCGGATTCCAGACGGTTGGGTACGGCTGTACCACCTGTATCGGCAACTCGGGTCCGCTTGATCCGGTCATTGAATCGGCCATCACGGGTAACGATCTGGTGGTCGCCAGTGTGCTCTCGGGCAACCGCAACTTTGAGGCGCGCGTGCACCAGAATGTCAAGGCAAACTTCCTCATGAGCCCGCCGCTGGTGGTCGCATTTGCCCTGGCGGGGACCGTGGAAATCGACATGGCGACGGAGCCGCTAGGCACCGATTCCAATGGCGCGGCGGTCTATCTGTACGAGATCTGGCCATCGCTGGAGGAGATCGGCGCGGTGCTCGCGAGCGCGAATGATCCGGAAGTTTACCGAAGCCTCTACCGCGATTTCGCCGAACAGAATCCACTCTGGATGGAAGTCCCGAGCAGCGTGGGTCGAGTCTACGAGTGGGATGGGACCTCTACTTACATCCAGCGACCACCCTACTTCGACAACTTTGGCATGGAACCGAATGTCGCGGAAGACATCCACGGCGCTCGCGCTCTGGCGATCTTCGGCGACAGCGTCACCACGGACCACATCAGCCCGGCCGGAGCGATCAAGCCGAGTTCGCCGGCGGGTCTCTATCTGCAAGCAGAGGGCGTCGAACCGGTCGATTTCAACTCTTACGGTTCACGCCGAGGTAATGATCGGGTGATGAAGCGCGGCACATTCGCCAACGTTCGCATCAAAAACCTGATGGTGGCGGGTGTGGAGGGCGGCGTCACGCTGCACCAACCCGATGGCGAGCAGATGAGCATCTACGATGCCAGCATGAAGTACGAGACCGAGGGCACGCCGCTGGTGATATTTGCCGGATCGGAATACGGAACGGGCAGCTCCCGCGACTGGGCCGCGAAGGGTACCAACCTGCTCGGGGTGAAGGCAGTGGTCGCGCAGAGTTTTGAGCGCATCCACCGCAGCAACCTCGTGGGAATGGGCGTTCTTCCGCTCCAGTTCAAGGATGGGCAGACGGCACAATCCCTCGGATTGACCGGCGCCGAGACCTACGAACTGGTCGGAATCAAGAGCGGCATCAGCCCCCGAATGGACGTGACTCTGAACGTCACCGCGCCGGACGGATCGACCAAAACCGCCACGCTCACCCTGCGAATCGATACGCCCATCGAGGTCGACTACTACCTGCATGGCGGCATCCTGAAGTACGTGCTGAGACAGTTGGTCGCCACGGCGTAGTAATCGCGGAAGCCAATACTTTTACGACAAAAGCAGATCCTTCGCTATGGCTCAGGATGACAATATGTTACGTGATCACCAGGATATTGGCTTGGAGTATCCAGCCGACGAGTCATCCTGAAGGACGAAGGAACTGCTTGAGCGTAGGATCAGTTCGAGGGGTTTGTTCCAGCAGAGCAAGTTGTGTCGACTGTCTCGACCTTGCATCTCGGGGCCTTGCATGCCCGCTCAAGAAGTACACTAAATGCGCACAACGCCACCTACCAGCCGGAATTGGCAACATGTCATCTCTCGAATAGTTGGCGTGGTGTGCCTGGCATTCTCGTTATGGATGTTCTGGTCAACTTACACGTTTCTTAATCTCTCCCTGTCTATTCCATCCCACCTAAACGGCGAAGACATAAAGCCTGTGGAGCGCATTCCCGGAGCTATCGGCAGTTGTCTGTTGTTTGGGATCCCGACGCTGGTCATTGGCCTGCGACTGTTAATCAAGCCCGTACTTCTGAATGAAAACGTACCTTGTACACGAAAGCCCCGCTGGCGTTCATGGTGAAAAGACTCCTCGCGCAGGAGACTCTCGTCGGATGGTGAAACTAACTATATAATTGGTCTGGTAGTACGCGTGGCGTGTCCAGATTGGTGTGCGGTCTTTACCCCATCTTTTTCCGGCGGAAGTTTCCACATGACTCGTAACTACTCAAAAGTCATTCCCGTTATATGTTGTCTTGGTGCAATCATTTTTGAATTGCTATGTAATCATGAGCCGGCAATGAGCCAAGGCAGAGACTCTCCGGCAGACTATGTGATACCTCAACAGCACGGACGCATAAATTCGTTAGGCTGGTCGTCAAATTCGGAATTCATCCTTGTATTCAGCGATTACGTAGCTGAACAATCGATTGCGTCCACGGCGCATAGAGTTTTCCCGTGGTCACCCAAGTTCCCGATAGAGGGATTATACGCACCAAAAACTGGTTTGTGGCTGTGGAAATCTTCGGAAAGAAAAGACAGTGAGTGGATTGTAAATGACAGGTATGGAAAACAGGTTTGCACCCCTCAAGGACCGGCTATTTATCAAGGAATTGGAGAACAAGCAGTATGGGCGCCTGATGGCAAAAGCTGGTTTCAATTAAATCAATCTATGAAGATGAATGAAGTAACTAAGACCTATGCATCAGCTGCTGGAACGGTTGTTCGCAAATTTAACGTCGACCAGAAGAATCAATCTCATGAATATTGGTTCCCGGGCATGGAATTTGCGATGTCGACAGTAAGACCAACTTC
>JBDUAM010000321.1:0-2057 GCA_040004655.1 Chthonomonadales bacterium
CGATGGTGCCTTTGGAACAGGCCATCATTTTTGCAGATGTGATCCAGCCAATTTCGTTACTCGGGTCGTCGGTCAGCGTGAGCTTTGCACTTAATTCGGGTGGTCTATCTCCATCAATTAGGAAGCCTGTCAGGAAACGATTCGTATGTCCGCGGGATTGAATGCGCGCGACAATTTCCTGTCCTACGTAGCAGCCTTTGGTGTACGAAATGTGTGTCGACTCAATGCCAATTTCGGGTGCGAGAGTTGAAGGTCCGAAGTCTGTTCCAAATTGCGGGATACCGCTTTCGATACGTGCCGCCTGAAAAGCTCGCTCGCCAGCAGGTTGTGCGCCAAGGTCGACCAATTTACGCGCGATTGCTTCAATTTCTGACTTCGGAGCGATGATATCTACGCCGCCGGAACCGGTTCTATTATGCGAGAAATGAACCTCGTTAGCGCCCGGTGAATATTTGCTTAGCACTTCGGAAGCCCGTGGTCCCTGTAAGTTGATCGCGCTCAGATATTCGCTCTGTTCTGTGATTTCAACATCTTCCAGAATCAGAAATCCCTGAAGCCGTTCATAAATCACGTCGACCTGAGAGATCGGAAGCAGCAGAATAAGGCTGTCGGGGTAGCAGGTGACCTGGCAATCTGAAATTACATGACCAGTAGCGTCGAGGATAAAGCAGTCTATTGAGGTGAACTCTGGCCCAGGTCGATTCAGGTCATTGGAGACCATACCCTGAAGCCACGTCAGTCGATCTGAACCAGTCAGTCGGAGTTTGCCAAGCGGAGTTCGATCCAGCAGGGCGGCGCCCGTACGAATGGTGCGGTACTCGTCTTCCTGCGATCGTCCAGCAAGAAGCGCGACCTCCCAGCCATCCCGTTCGCCGAACGTGGATCCAAAGTCGGCGAACAGGTTATGGAGGGGAGATATTTTCATTTGTCCTGTTATTGGCTGGATTAGCCGGCTGCGGAAGCAATTTGCGTGAGAGTAATGAAGGTCGCGCCAGCTTCTTTGGCATACGCCAGCGCCTTGTGCAGAGTTTCAGCATCATCCATAGTGTCGGTAAGGGCAAGGTGGGTGATTGCGTTCCGGGCAAGGCTGTGTTCCATTACTGGTCGAACCTTTTCCCAACCCTGATCGAGATAAGCGGCAACACCCTTGTGGGTGGTAATGGGTGAGACGATGATCTTCGCATCGCCGACAGCGTTGGTATCGGAATAGGATGGGTGATAGGGCTCATGCGGACCCTCAGCATGTACCACGCCAAACTTGTCCTTGGCGCCCGGGCACGATGAGCTGTCTACCAGGATCCCGATGTCTTCAAGAACCTTTAAATCTTCAGGTAAAAGGTCGAGGCCGTGTGCTCGGAAAGCGGTCGGTTTGATGTGTCGACTCTTTACGGCATCTTTCGCCATGCGAATGACATCCCCTCGATCGTGCGGGTCGGCGATGTAGCCTGCGTGGTTCTCAAATTTTACGAGCAGCCCTATCTCGTGCCACGATGGTATGCGATGCAGAAATTCGTTTCTGTAGAGGTCCAGATTTGAGAGTGGGTCTTTTTCGGAGACGAAGATTAGCCAGGTTAACGGGACCGTAAATTCCTCGGCTACACGTATGATCTCTTTTGTGTAGGCACGGCCGTCATTTGCAGCTTCGCAATCAACACTGATGGCAACAGTAGGCATAACATTCTCCCCAAAATTAGTCCACCGCAAACGCGGTTTCTAATGGTGCCTTTCTGTCTAACTCCGACCGATTCCTGCATCAATATCAGTCAAAAGTGATGAGCGACTGTACTGGTGCATTACCCAACACAGATCGACCGGGGAGAAACGCCAGTTCAACCATAAAGTAAATGCCAACCACGATGCCACCCAGACGTTCGACGAGCTTTGCGGAAGCCACAGCGGTGCCCCCGGTTGCGAGCAGATCGTCCACGATGATGACCTTCTGACCGGGTTTGATGGCGTCCCTATGAATTTCCACCGTAGCGGTGCCATATTCCAGAGCATAGGATTCGCTGATGACATCGTGCGGGAGTTTTCCGATCTTACGAACCGGCACAAAG
>JBDUAM010000044.1:0-6821 GCA_040004655.1 Chthonomonadales bacterium
CGGTAAACGACTCCCTCGGCCCATTGAGATGTTGATCGAAGGCGCGTCGCCGACTAAAGACAAAGTCGCAACAATCAGAGGCTACGAGTCACTTCGGATGGTTGGTACTCCACCGGCCCTGCGTTCAATCGTTTCAGCAAACACAAAGAATGGAACGAGGTTAAAATCCCACTGGCAATTGCAGACCTACTTTGTAGTAGTTCCGATGGTTTCAACACCCACGGGTAAAAATGGTGGCGAGAAGACGAGTCAGGCAAATGGTCTCTCCGCCGAGCAGCGTCAGGCAATTGAATCCATCAACCGCGAAGCTATGCAAAAAGCCGCTCCTGTGGCATTGAAGATGGAGGCGACTGCCAGGAAAATATACCAGAATATGCTCGCCGACCATCCAGACGACAACCTGCGCCAAAGCCTCGCGGAGGACCTCTCCGGCATTACAAACCAATTGCTCACGATAAAGGGCGGATCCATTCGAGATGCTGTGGGCATATTGACGAAAGAGCAGAAACTTATTATTCAGTCGGAAATGGTAAAACCGGGAGCCCCGGGAGACTTGTCGGAAATTATCGCAAAGAAATTTGGGTTGGAACAGAAGTAGGCTTTAAGTAACCGGCATTAATTTCGCATACGTTCTAATACCTGTTCGGCAGGCTCTGATGCCATTTGGCCGCTGTCATAAGCCTGGCATCGACGTTCAATTTCTGTATCCCAGACCTCTTCAACATCCGGGTCCATTTGAGTTGGCAGGGAACAGTTGAGGAAATCAGCAAGCTCCGCGCGCTCTTCACTGGAGAGGCGGGAGAGTTCTTCTTTATATCGGTCGAGAGTTGCGCTCATTGGTTACTCCGTTGCAGGGTCCGTTGGTGTTATTATAACGTCAATGCGATATGGTTTGAGAAGGTCGGGTCCGAAAAATTCGCTCACCCATCCTCGTCCCAAGCACTGGCAACCCGACGTCAATAATCCGTAGCGCCATCTAACCCATTCGTATTCCAATTCTGATATAATCAATTCTATACCATAATTGGTTAGGGATTCAAGGTGTTTGGTCAATCCCAGAATTTAATGGAGATCACGAGAATGTCATTTTGGGATCGAATTACATTTAACCCAGAAGTCATGGGCGGAAAGCCTTGTATACGAGGGATGCGGGTAACAGTAGGCATGATCGTTGGTCTGGTCGCGTCTGGATTTAATGACGATTCAATCCTTGCTGATTTCCCCTACCTGGAGAAGGATGACATTAGAGCGGCTTTGCAATATGCAGCTTGGCGCGCAGAAGAAGCTCAATTGCCTATGGCGATGGCCTAACAGTTTGTGAAAATTCTGATCGACATGAACTTGTCTCCGCAGTGGGTCTCGTTGCTCGCAACTGTAGGTATTGAAGCAGCTCACTGGTCTTCAATTGGTGCCTCAAACGCAACAGACAAATCCATCATGTCATGGGCGCTAAATAATGAATACGTTGTATTTACTCATGATCTTGATTTTGGCGCTATCTTGGCCTCGACGAATGCAGGCGGTCCAAGCGTGGTTCAAATCAGAACTCAGAATACGTCTCCCGAGGCAATGGGACCCACAGTAATTTCAATATACAAGCAATTCGAGGCCGAGATATTATCTGGAGCCCTTGTGATTGTAGATGAATTCAGGCACAGAGTACGCATGTTGCCGCTTCGTACAGATTGAACAACTATTACTTCAGTATTGCAAGTATACATAACTACTGATCACGGTAGAATTCAAGTTCATATTTTGTCATACTCAGTTTTGTTCGCCAGATTTCAATCTGGGGCTGACGTGAAGGGTGCTGGACCCATGCCTTGACTTCTTGTACGTCCGAATCACTAATCTGACAGCCAAGAATAATCCGTGCAATGCACGATGGCGGCACTTGAATTATTGAGGGCTCCTCGTGCCGTATTGCGCGATACTCCTGTTCGTAACTCCATAGATTTGATTTTGTGAGCAGAGCTGGACGTGCATCGTCGGACATTTAATAGTGGGGTAAAGACGCACTATATTCCACTGCAAGAAATTTAATAGTTTCAGGTAGTAACTCAACGTCAAATTGAACGCAAATCCCTCTATGGGAATCTGAGTAGTGGGCCCACATAAGAATATCTTCGTGGCTTGCAGAAGCACAAAACGCTTTGTATTTTGTTTGTCGCCTACTATTTAAGTCGTAATTGCAAAATTCGGTAAATGATTTCCGATTACTAGCAATTTGTAACCGTTCTACTGCCAAAAACCCCCATTTATCTTTACCTCGGTCTTTGAAAATTTGCGCAACATGAACTTCGTCACTAGTGGAACCATCAAATTCGTAATGTGCGCGACCGTCAAACGGATCATTAAAGTCCGCGATTGGAGCAAAATAGAATTCACCATTTTGAATGAACTGTCGTGTGTTGGCGTTTATCTCCCGATATTTATATAGAAACCTCGGTATCATTGACATACGAACAAAACTTACTCCGTACTAACCTCGACCTCACCCTTCAACGCTGCGTGGACCGTGTGCCAGGCGAGGCTTGCGCATTTTACTCTGGCGGGGTACTCCCGCACGCCGGCAAAGACCAGCAGCTTGCCCAGGCCCTCGGTGTCGGGTTCTTCGTCAGAGGGGGTGGTGACCATCTCCTGAAACTGCGTGAACATCTGCTCCGCCTCTTCAATGGTTTTGCCCTTGACCGCCTCGGTCATCATGCTTGCACTGGCAGTGGATATGGCGCAGCCTGCCCCCTGAAAAGTGGCGTCCTTCACAATGCCGTCTTCTACGTCCAGATAGACCGCCAGCTTATCGCCGCAGAGGGGATTGTGCCCCACTGCCGTGCGGTCCGCCTCTTCCAGCTTGCGGAAATTTCGGGGATTTTTGGAGTGATCCACGATCACTTCCTGATAGAGTTCGCGCAGGTCAGACATTATGCAAAGATCTCCTGGATCTTTCGCAGGCCCACCGCAAGCGCATCCAGCTCGGCCCGGGTGTTGTAGAGGGCGAGCGAGGCGCGGGTGGTCGCGGGGATCTCAAACCTGTCCATCACCGGTTGGCAGCAGTGCTGCCCTGTGCGGACCGCGATCCCATCCTGATCCAAAAAGGTTCCAATATCGTGCGGGTGGATGCCGGCCATCACGAAGGAGAGCACTCCGGCTTTATGCGGAGCGGTTCCGATCATCCGCAGGCCGTCGATCTGACCGAGCAGTTCCGTCCCGTAGACGAGCAGATCGTGCTCCCATGCGGCAATCCGATCCATCCCGACGCCCGTCAGGTAGTCGACTGCCGCGCCAAATCCAATGGCGTCCGCGATGTTCGGCGTGCCTGCCTCGAACTTGTAGGGGACCGAGTTGTACGTGGTCTTCTCAAAAGTCACTTCGCGAATCATGTCGCCGCCGCCCATGAATGGGGGCATTGCCTTAAGAAGGTCCATCTTGCCGTAGAGCGCGCCCTGCCCGGTGGGACCGACCATTTTGTGGCTAGAGAAGGTGTAGAAATCGCAGCCGATATCCTGCACATCCACGGTCATGTGCGGGACTGCCTGCGCGCCATCGACCAACGCGATTGCGCCCACCCGATGCGCCATCTCGACGATCTTTTTAACCGGATTGATTGTGCCCATCGAGTTGGAAACATGGATGATCGAGACCATTTTCGTTCGCGGCGAGAGCAGTTTCTCGTAAGCAGCCATGTCGAAGAGACCTTCGTCCGTGATCGGGACTACCTTTAGCACTGCACCAGTCTCCTCGCAGACCATCTGCCAGGGGACGATGTTGCTGTGGTGCTCCATCCACGAGACAATAATCTCGTCGCCAGACTTGAGCTGTCGGCGAGCGTAGCTGTTCGCGACGAGGTTGATCGCCTCCGTACAGCCTCGAACGAAGACGACTTCCTTGGCAGATGGCGCATTGATGAACCTCGCGATCTTGCCGCGGGCATCCTCATAAGCCTTCGTCGCGACCTCGCTCAGATGGTGCGTGGATCGGTGTATATTCGAGTTGTAACTCTCGTAGTAGTTTGAGATCGCGTCGATCACCACCTGCGGCTTCTGGCTGGTGTTCGCGCTGTCGAGGTAGACGAGCGGCTTGCCATGCACTGTCCGCGAGAGGATGGGGAAGTCGCGCCGAATGGCCTCGACGTCGTAAGCGAGTGTGTTGATGGTCTCAGGTTTTTCCAGTGTTGTTACTGCCACGAGCGTTCCTTACTATTTCTTACGAATTAACCGGCAAGCTTGTCATTGAGAATCTGCTCCATTGCGACCCGCAGATGCTCCGGCTTGATGCGCTCCAGCACTTCGTTGGCAAACGCATGTATCAGCATGGATCGGGCTTCCGCCTCACCAATACCGCGTGCCCGGAGGTAGAAGAGCGCCGCGCTATCCAGGTGTCCAACCGTGGCCCCGTGGGTGCAACGGACGTCGTCGGCAAAGATCTCGAGCTGTGGCTTCGTGTTGATGGTCGCTTCTTCCGAGAGCAGAATGTTCTGGTTGGTCTGCTTGGAGTCGGTCTTCTGCGCATCCTGCCGCACGAAAATCTTCCCATTGAAAACCCCGGTCGACTTGCCGTCCATCACGCCCTTGTAGAGCTCAAAGCTGTTACAGTTCGGGAATGCGTGGTCGATTGCCGTGTGGTTATCCACATGTTGTCGGCCATTCACACAGTAGAGCCCGTCCACGGTGCATTCGATACGTTCCGCACCGAGTCGGGCGTAAATAGTGGTCCTTGCCAGCGACGCGCCAAAGCAGATATTTTGCGAATCAAAAACGCTGCTCTTCGCCTGCTCGATCACCTGGTAGGCGATGTGGTTCGCGGAAAGCCCTTCGACCTGCGTCTTCGTGTGGTTCAGATGGGCGCCATCCGCAAGAACAATCTCGGTGACTGCGTTGGTAAAGCTACTCTTATCGCCGTCGCTCAAGAAGGCTTCAACGACAGTCGCTTGCGCATTTTGCTCAAGAACAATCAAGTTTCGAACCTGCGCAGCACTTCCGTCTTCCGTGATGTTGACGATGAAGATCGGAGTCTCAATTGCCTGGCTCGCTGAGACGTGGATGAAAGCGCCGTCGACAAAAGTCGCCGTATTCAGCGCGACAAACATGTCGTCTTCAAACGATGCGTAGTTCGCCAGATGCGGCTTGACCAGATTGGAGTTTTTCGCGAGAACATCCTTGAGGCTGCTTATCGTAAGCCCATTCGGGAGTTCGGCGACACTTGATGCACCGATATCGAACAGTCCGTTCACAAAAACAAGACGAATGCCTTCGGAACCAATCAGCGATTCCACTTGCGACGCGTAACACTTACCGCTGATTGCGCTGGAGAAAGTTCCTTCGACAATCGGGCGGACGTTGGTGTACTTCCACTCTTCGTGTCGAGTCGTGGGGAAGCCGTTGGCGGCAAAACCGTCCCAGGCACGTTTGCGGAAGAGGTTCAGCCAGTCCGGTCCAGCCTGCGCCAGAGAGGCCGACGCCGCTTCAGCATACGGCTGCAAATTGTTTATTTCGGTGACCATTTACGCGGCCGCTCCTGCAAGCAACTCATCTTCTAACCAGGCGTAGCCCTTCTCTTCGAGTTCCAGCGCAAGTTCTTTACCACCGGATTTTACAATTCTGCCATCGACCAGAACATGCACAAAGTCCGGAATGATGTATTCGAGCAGTCGCTGATAGTGCGTCACCAGCAGGAAGGATCGCTCGCCGTTTCGGAGGGCATTCACGCCTTTTGCCACAATCCGCAGTGCGTCGATATCAAGTCCAGAGTCGGTCTCATCAAGAATGGCGAGTTTGGGGTCAAGAACCGCCATCTGGAATATCTCGTTGCGCTTCTTCTCGCCGCCTGAGAAACCTTCGTTGACCGCGCGGTTCATCAGCGTTGGGTCGAGTTCGACCATCTTGGCCTTCTCTTTTGCCAGCTTAAGGAAGTCGATGGCGTCCAGTTGGGGTTCACCGCGATGCTTATGAATCGCGTTGACCGCAGCCTTCAAAAAGTAAGTGTTGTTGACACCTGGGATCTCAACCGGATACTGAAACGCAAGGAAGATGCCTCCTCGTGCACGCTCTTCGGGATCGAGTTCAAGGAGGTCGGCGCCATTGTATTCCACCGATCCGCCGGTGACTTCAAAAGAGTCGCGACCAGCCAGTACGTTGGCGAGTGTGCTCTTACCCGAGCCGTTCGGCCCCATGATGGCATGCACTTCGCCCGGGTTTATCTGAAGGGTTATCCCCTTGAGTATCTGTTTATCTTCGACCTTCGCCTGAAGGTTCGTAATGTTTAACATCGTTTAACTCTCCGCTTATTCCGTGTGTAATTGATGTGCGTCGTAACTTACATTCGTGCCCGTGTTCGATTTAGTTCAGCGATAACCAGTTTTCCAACGAGGTCGTTAACGGAGAACTCCGTAAGCACTCTTGAGAGCACTTGTTTTGTAATCTCCGCGGTCGTTGGGTCGAATCGCAACCGAATTATTCCGTAATGTTCAAGCGCCGGAAACAATCGCTGGTCTCCAAAGTCATCATCAAACGTGACAATGAGCGCACGGTTCGCCTTTGCCCATGAAAGAATATCCTCGTCTGTATATGATTGCAGGCCCAGGTCAAGGACATGACCTATTGATATATCCATATCAACATATCCTCGAAGCCATTCCGTGATACTATGAGGAACATTTTCATCCAACAATATGCTGGCGAGACTATCAGGCACTGGTTACAAGCCTTACTTCGTCTACAAGCTCAATTGCATAATCCAGCGCAGCTTCTACATCTTCAATTTTTAGTGCAGGGTATTCGTGCAAGACTTCTTCGGTCGACTTGCCGGCTCGAAGCATGCTTAAG
>JBDUAM010000260.1:0-6814 GCA_040004655.1 Chthonomonadales bacterium
CGCTCAGGCCGCCATCGAAGAGAAGCGCAAGGCGAAGACCGTTGCGAAGAAGAACGCGTAGCATATTCCGTGAAGCACCTGAACCACTATGATAACTGTCGGATTCGGGAAGAAAGAGTAGACAAAGAACCGGGCCGCGTGACCGAGGATGCCAACTACCATTGTTGTACGCCAGCCGAGTTTCTTCAATACCATACCAAGGATGGCCATGGTTCCGATCTCAGCAACCTGTCCAATACTCATAACCGGCATGATCCAGTTGCCCGGGATGCCGACCTTGTCACTGCCGAGGAAGGTTCCCGTCCAGTTGAAGTAACAATTGTGAATGAATGAGTCGATAAAGGTAACCAGCCATAACACCAGCACAAATGGCTTGGTAAGCAGGGAGGCTGCTTCGCGCCATGCCAGATTGTCTTTAGCTGCACCCGGTTCGGCTTTTCTCGGCGGCGTGTGCGGAAGCGTCAGGCTAAAGGCTGCCAGGACGAGGGCTGCGATGCCAGCGACAATGAAGGTCCATTTGGTAGCATCACGAAGCGCATCGCCGGTAAGGCCGTTCTTCAGGGCCGTCCCGATCAGTTCGATGAAGCCGTTTGGCTTGGCCTCATTAACTTTGGCCCAGTCGACGAAGATGAATGTAAATGGCCACGCAGCGAGAATCCATCCGATTGTTCCGCCCATTCGCACCAGACCGAACTCTTTCTGCGCATCCTTGAGGCTGGCGAAAGCAATCGAGTTAGAGATGGAGATGGTCGGCACATAGAGCAGGCAGTGGATACACATCAGCGCAAAGAAGGGCAAAAACGAATGCGTAAAGCCCATCCCGAGAAGCGCGATTCCGCCGATCAGGTGACTGAAAGAGAGGAACTTCTCGGCAGCAAAATTACGGTCGGCAAACTGATTGCTGAAGAACATTCCCACAATGGCGGCCACCGGGAACGCATTTAAGATGAGCGATTGTTGGCCGGGAGAGAAACCGAGACTTGGAAGATAGCCAAAAATGAGGGGAAGCCATGCTCCCCAGATGAAAAACTGCAAAACCATCATCAGGAAGAGTTTGAGTCGAATCGTCTTGTTCATAGAACGCATACCGCTTTCTGGCTGGCGCATTGTCAACCATGAGATTGGAACTGCCGTGCATTTCTGTGAGGACTGAGAGCGCTGAACTCTGGCGAATTCGACGGCCATCGAACAGTTTGTGGTGTCGATATATTCTAAGGATCGGTGGACATTTCCTCTTTGATCGCGCACCCCATCTAATCTACGACAGTTGAATCAAATGGCAATGAGTGGCAGCAACTGGACGCTTCTTTCGGGATACCCAATTGTGGTATAATTCACAAACAATTTGCCTTGTAACTCTCCTAATTGATGGAGCCCGTCATGACCCAAGCAAAACCATTCGATTTTATCCTCGGCTCACCTTACTGGATCTGGGTCGGCATTGCAATGTTTTCTGCGGTGTTCGCCGCCCTATTTGCGGTCATCTTTTGGGAGTATTTTGGCCCGAAGCCCAAGCGACGAATTTCAGTCAACGGGACCTCTATTGAGCTCTGGGACAAAGAGCGGAAAATGCCGGGTGGAGCAGGGGGCATTATCGTTCCTGTAGCCTCCGACATGAAAATGTCCTCCGGCATTTCTAAGTGGGTTCGAGATGCCTCCGCAAATGCTGTTCAATACGAAGCATTGCGCGTTGCTCCTATGCAGCCGGGTGAATTCTTTGTTGGTTCGGGCGGTCGATACCGATTTGCCAAGACGGCGCTTGCCGTAGTGATGGATGACCAGAAGCGGACATCCACCGAGTGGATCAAGAGGGCTGTTTCCGCTTCCATTTCCAATCTACGCGAAATGGACGCCGATGTCATACTGGTGCCAGATATGACGGAAGATCTCCTTCGACAACCGACGTGGATATCTGACGAGCAGCGTAAAGAGACCTGCCGACCCATCGCGCGGGCCATGTTGGATGGCATCATAGAAGGCTGCCAGGACGTTGAGCGCGTGAAGATCTGGGCGTGGCGTGGCAACGCAGACATCTGGGCGGAAGAGTTGGATCGTATTTCCGCTGAACAGAAAGCGCTGATTGCAACTCCGGTACACGCATAGGCTTCCCGCGTGACAAAACATGAATAAGCGTCTATCCCGATTGTGGATAGGCGCTCTTTTTATGACATTGAACCGCAGTTCATGGCCTATGGTTTATAATAGGTTGTATTCCACGACAATTGAAAGAGACACATGTCTGACCGAACCGATAAACTTGAAGCATTCCCCAACCCGAACCCTGATCGGGATTACACTATTCTACACATCTGTCCGGAGTTCACATCCGTCTGCCCGATCACTGGCATGCCCGATTTTGCCACCATCAAGGTGGAGTATGTGCCCGACCAGATCTGTGTGGAGCTGAAGTCGCTCAAGTACTATTACTATGACTTTAGACAGAAGGGCATTTTCTACGAAGCCGTTACGAATAAGATTCTGGATGACCTGGTCGACCTCTGTGACCCTCGCAGCATTACGGTTACAGGCGAATTTGCGGTACGCGGTGGAATTTCATCCGTGATCACCGTCACCCACAAAAAGGAGACCGGGGCCTAAACCCCGGGCAACCAAATGTATACACTGATTGTTCGTGCGAGCTTCGAGGCCGCACATGATATCCCCGGGCATAAGGGCAAGTGCGCGCGCTTGCACGGTCACTCGTACAAAGTGGAAGCTGAATTCAGCGGACACACGCTCGATTCCATTGGCATGCTCTGCGACTTCACCGACCTGAAAACAGCCCTCAACGAGTTTCTTCCAGACCACACTTACCTTAACGACCTGATGCCATTCAGTACCACTGCCGAGAATGTCGCTGCCTGGATATTTGAGCAGCTTGCCGCCCGCGATCTGCCGGTCTCCGCCGTGACCCTCTGGGAGACAGAAAAGAATGGCTGCCGGTACATTCCCGGATAGCCTCAAAGTATCATAGGAGCTCCATTTGGACCACTTTGACGTGACCATTATTGGCGCCGGACCGGTCGGGCTCTTTGGCAGCTTCTACGCCGGCATGCGTGGCATGAAGACTCTTCTGCTCGATAGTCTGCCCGAACCGGGCGGCCAGTTGAGCGCACTCTACCCCGAAAAGTTCGTCTACGATATGCCCGGATTCCCCAAGATTCTTGCTCGCGATCTGGCGCGTGACATGACCGAGCAGGGGACTCGATTTGCCCCTACCGAGCGCTACGGCGAAAAGGTCGAACACCTCGTCAAGACGGAAGAAGGCTTTCAGGTCCAGACGGATCACGGAGTCCACGAAACCCGAACCGTCGTGATCTGCGCCGGAGCTGGCGCATTCAGCCCGAAGCTGCTGGAAGTGGATGGGATTGAGGATTACCACGGTCGCGGACTGCACTATTTTGTGAAGAACAAATCACAGTTTGAGGGCAAGCGACTCCTCATCATTGGCGGCGGCGACTCCGCTCTCGATTGGGCGCAGAACCTTGAGCCGCTTGCAAAGCACATCACGCTCATCCATCGCCGCGACTCCTTTCGCGCAAACGAGGAGAGCGTGGACTGGTTGATGAATCGCAGTCAGGTTGAGACCCATCTGCACTGGGAATTGCGTCGGCTGAGCGGCGAACCACACCTCAGAGAAGCCCACATTTACAACAACCACACCCAGGAAGAGAAGACCCTTGAGGTCGACGCCTGCCTCATCAACATCGGATTTCACGCAAGCATCGGGCCAATCCGCGAATGGGGGCTGGAGCTGGAAGGTGGCTCCATTCTCGTCAATACACACATGGAGAGCAGCATTCCGGGAGTCTATTCGGCCGGAGACATCTGCACGTATGACGGCAAAATCAAGCTCATTGCAACGGGGGTCGGCGAGGTCTGTATCGCCGTGAATTATGCAAAGCGATTTATTGATCCTAAAGCCAAAGTCTTTCCCGGTCACTCCAGTGGAATGGATATGTTTTGAAAGACAAAAATGGTTAAGTCTTTCGTAATTGTTTCGTTATTGAGTTGGATGACATTGCAGAAGGTCGACGACCAGGCCGCAACAATTACCCCGGCAAATGGCGACTCCGGATTAGCCGCCATTATTGAGAAGATAAGGGTTAAGAACCATCTTCCAGCGCTGGCGGTGAGCGTGATTTCAGAGGGCAAAATCGTGAAATCGGCGGCGGTTGGATTTCGCAAGTCTGGTAATGATACGCCAGTCACTCTTCAAGATCAGTTCCATATCGGATCGTGCACCAAGTCGATGACCGCCACGCTGGTCCAGATGATGGTCGAGCAGGGAAAACTCAAATGGGAGACGACTCTCGCAGAGCTCTTTCCCGAATTGGTCGGTAAGATGCAGCCTGATTATCGAACGGTCACACTCGCCATGCTCAGCGCCCACCACGCCGGACTGACTGGCGACCCGATTGACGGAAAGGGCGTCGACTGGCGGAATCCGGGAATGTCGATTGAGAAGGCACGTTACCGCTATGCCGAACTCGCGCTGCAGACCAAACCACTGTCAAAACCGGGTACAGCCTTTGTCTATTCCAATGCTGATTACGTCATTCTGGGCGCAATTTTGGAGCGTGTGACTAAGGAGAGTTGGGAGTCGTTAATACGAAAAATGCTCCTTGAACCCCTAGGAATGAAGAGTGCAGGATTTGGTCCGATGGGCACGCCGGGAAAGATCGATCAGCCGTATGGTCATCGGCGCAATGTAGCCAAGTCGTACCCAATCGATCCAACGCCATTTAGCGACAATCCGCCGGTTCTTGGTCCTGCTGGAACCGTTCACTGTTCGATTGAAGATCTGGCAAAGTACGCTCTCTTTCATGTCGACGGGGAGCGTGGAGGCAGCAAACTGCTCTCCGTCGAAGGTTTCAAGACATTGCATAAGGTAGCGTATACCGGCGACTACGCAGCAGGCTGGATGGTGGTGGATAGACTATGGGCTGGTGGAAAGGCGCTCTTTCACAACGGCAGCAACACGCTCAACTATGCGGTGATGTGGCTGGGACCCAACAAGCGGATTGGTGTGGTGGCCGCAACCAATCAGTTTGGCGGCACGGAAGAGTTGGCGCTGGACGAAGCCGTATCCGCAGCTTTTCTGGACCTATCCGCTACGCTCAAGAATCCCTAAGCGATCCTAGGTTCTACATCACTAAACCCAATAATCGAGCATCACGATGCAAAAGTTCGGCCCCCGAGATTTGTTCTCGAGGGCCGAATTACATTTTGGTTCGCAGTTACTTCTTGACGCCGACATCCTTAATGCCAATGTGTCGATGTCGCAACGCGAGGTTTATTGCAGATCCAATATATGGATCAGAACCTCGGGCGTGCTTCTTCAGGAGGTCATCCACAGGTGAGCCGGGGATTCGTTCAATAGCCATGAGGCAGTCATCGCGAACCTCTTTGTCGGTGAGCATTCCGGCCAGCAAACCAGCCTCCTCAACACCACCGATGTAACCCAGCAACTGAATCGCATCCGCTCGAACGTTCCGTGGATTACCCGTTCCTGCCAATTTGAAGAGTGCAATACATGCCACTTCCATTTCTGCCTTTGCGCCGGGTCGACCCGCATGCATGGAGATTCGTCTGATAGCTTGTCCGGCGGTCATGGCCGCATTCGGATTGTTGGACATAAAGACCATTCCGAGCGCGGGCAATGCCTCTGTACCAAACAATTTAGCCTGATTAACTGCTGTAGCCCGTGCGGCTGCGTCGCCATGGCGAATCTGCGTAATGAAGCTGCTAACCGCCGGTGACTCTGCCAGAAGCAGCATTTCGGGAGTTCGTTCGTTCGTTTTCATTTCTGTGCTCCTCCCTAAAGTTTCCACGGCGAGCGGTAGGAATTACCGATCATGCGATTGGCTTCTTCATCACCCGGGAACGTGTGGGTGGCGTAATCATACGTCACTTTTCGTCCAAGTTTGTAGGCAATGTTTCCGACAATCGGCAGCGTGACGACATGGACACCGATCTCGACGTCTGCAACAGGTCGCCGACCCGCCCGGATGGATGCAAACCAGTTGAGACGATGGCGTTCCGTTGGGTCGACACCTTCCACCGGTTCAAGATACGCGTTGTATCCGCTGCTTGGGGGTGTGTAGTTTACGGCCTTATCTTCGACCTTCGCGCCACCGTCACCGCCGTAGACTATCAGGTTATCAGTCGTTCCGAAGTACTCCGCGCCCCAGTTATCTTTCGGAAACTTTGGATTTTCTTTTTCGGGCTGGTTCCATACCAGTGTCCAATCAGGATTTTCGAAATTCCATTCAACTCGCATGGTCTGTGGGGTGTCCCACAATCCCGTCACCTTTGGTGTTCCAGTCGCAGAACAGGTCACCTTGCCTTTATAATCATCATTCCCCGTAAGCATAGAAACGACGTTAATGGCGTGGTTGCCGCGATCACGGATGAACCCCTCTCCGATGTCCATCATCCAGCGGAAGTTGAAGTGGGCTCGAAGCGGATGATAGTCGATCCATCGCGACGGACCAACCCACATGTCCCAATCCAAACCCGAAGGCACAGGGGTCGGGGCGTAGGTGATATCCGTACTGAAGTTCATTGGGTGCCAGATCTCCACGCGCTTTACGCGACCGATTTGGCCGTTGCGGACGTAGTTGGCAGCCTGAATGACAGGGGGATTACTTCGGCCCTGCATGCCAATCTGCACAGCGCGATTGTACTTTCGGGCAGCATTCACCATCGCCTGCCCCTCTTCAATGGTTTTGCAGGTTGGCTTTTCACTGTAGACGTGCTTGCCAGCCTGACATGCCATTACGGTCATGATTGCGTGCCAGTGGTCCGGTGT
>JBDUAM010000520.1:0-2052 GCA_040004655.1 Chthonomonadales bacterium
CTTCCAGTTGGCTAAAAGCCTCTGTAAGAATTGCCTCGGGGTTACGACGGGCACGTAGCGCACTAAATCTGTCCTTTCGTTGCATGGTCATGTGGATTGGGTGAACTTGACGTTGTCTGCGAATTCAGCCGCGCTGGGTTCGCGTAACAGCGATTCCATAGCGCGTTGGAAATTGGCTATTTCCATCTTCTCCAACAGGGTGTGGTGCTCAGAGAAGCCAATAAAAGGCCCGGATAAGGCAATTCGAATTGCTCCTTGAGATGCGTTCAGTGTTGTGGGATAATCATAGAATTGCACCCTGCCCTTGTGCAGCTTTGAACTCACATAGAAGGGGTATGGTCGCCCAGTAGTCGGTAGGTTAAAGTCCAAGAGTCCCTGTGCCGAGACAAACTTCTTCGCTCCGTAGATTGATGCCTGCGACAAGTCTTTGGGAAGCACAACTGTGAAGTCAAAACTGTCGGGTTTGAGTGGGACATTCCGCTTTCCAATCTTCACCATCTTAAGCTTGTTCAGTTCTTGGCAGACGGGTAAAACGAAATTGTTGAAGTAGCCAATTGCTAGACCTGTTGACGGCAGCAACTGTAAGGTCGACTGCTTGCTTCTCTCGTGAATGGTTTTAACCATTTGATTCACGTCCTTTCCTATTCGCTGTTTAAGGCGTGGAAGGGACACATTGGGCAAACGGACCTCAGTGTTTCCAAAAAGATCTGAGGGCATCTTGATGTCCGCAGTGTTGCTACTCGACTGGCTTCGTGAACTGAGTACAACGAAGGTTCGGCGACGGCCAAGAGCTCCCATGAAGAGGCCCAGTTCGAAGACGACATTGTCACGGGGGGAGGCCTTAGATTTTCTCCTACTCTTCGTAATGTCATCATCCGTTAGAATCAATATAGCAAAGTCAAAACATTGAATGAAGACCAAAAGACTATCCAACGTACTATGACCCAAATCGAACAGACAGTCCTTCCAGATTGTAGCCGTGAAATCTTTTGCGAGTTCTTTCTGCAGAACCTTAGCGACCGGGAGTGCTTCCTTGCTGGATCCAATAAATATGCTTGGCTTCATAATCAGGAGTGTTGTGTCGCAGTGCTTGACAAACGATCATAAGGCACTTGTTCAACCAACTTATTTCTTTCTTCGATCATAGGGAGACTGGTTTGTTGGCTTGAGTGTGATGTTCGCAGCTGATGCCTTCGTGTACACTGCATTTGGGGTCCGACCAAGCTTGAGGCCTATGACACGTGTCGGTGTGTTCTCGCTGGCAAGCTTTCCGAGTTGCTTCACTTCAGAAGAGGTCCAGGTCTTGCCGGTGTTGCGTGTTGATTTGCTCATGGTTGTTGTTATTGGTCTTCGTCTTTGTTCGTTAGGAAAGGACATCAGGGATGACGGCGACAACGACACCTTGAATGATAAGGTCCTCTGTCACCACTATGGGTCTATGATCAGCTTCCTTGTCGTTCGATCTTGGCTTGAGCAAGACGTGTTCGCCCTGCCGGTGGAACTCCTTAATGGTCGCTTCGTTGTCGACCAGTGCCACAACCATATCGCCAGACTGAGCATGGGATTGTTGACGGACAAGTACCAATTCCCCTGGTGTGATCGGAATGCGTGCCGTGTTCATCGAAGTTCCTCGGGCTCGAAGGAGGAAGTATGTGTGGGTCGGTGCCGCGATACGCGTGGAGATTCTAACCCAGCCCTCTGGATCCTGCTCTGCCAGTGATGGAAGTCCACAAGCTACCGAGCCGACCAACGGAACATCCACCGTATGGGGCATTGCGCTGTTCATATCGCTGGTCACCGTGATCACGCCGTTCTTATACCCCAATAGGCTCCGGCTCGCTAACCGCTTGAGCATCATCTGGACGGAGCGAGGAGACTCATAGCCAACAGCTGTAGCGATTGCACGAAGGGATGGCGGCCTCCCTGTTGCCCGATGGATTGCCCTTATGAAGGTCAGCCCCTTGAGGTCGATTTTTCGTGTTTCTAGCCGCTCTCTTCCGAACTTCGCGGTCCCCTGGTAAGCCGGATTGATCAAGATATCGCGTAACGTGG
>JBDUAM010000478.1:0-2040 GCA_040004655.1 Chthonomonadales bacterium
CGAACGAAAGCGTTGGGTCAGCCAAAAGTTTTCCTCAGATTTTCCCCCATTGTTAAGCATATGTGAACGCGAATCCTCTAAACTGTCCGTCCCGGGTTTGGTACAATAGATGTAATCAGACGTTGACAGCGACGACTTACACCAAACATTTGAAGTAGAAAGCGACAAGAATTGAATCCACCGAGTTGGTTGGACATTACAAAAGATTTCGCGATAATCCTGGCCGGATTCATCGCACTTATCACGTTTCTTCATGGAGTTGTGGAATACAGTCGGCAGGGCGCACAGTTACGCACGCAGCAGTTTGTGAATATGCGCAGGCGATTTATGGAAGAAGCATCGTTTCGGGAGATGTGTACGCTTCTCATCACCGATGATCCCAAATTGCGAGACTTGCCATTGCAGGAGAAGCGCAACTTCGGTGGATTTATGGAAGAGATGGCACTGCTCGTGAATAGCGGTGTACTTAAAAAGGAAGTGGTCCACTATATGTTTGGCTACTATGCATTGCTTTGCTGGAATAGTGAGAACTTCTGGCACGGGATTGATCGCAACAGCATCTACTGGAGCCTCTTTCGCGACTTCGCCGAACAGATGAAGGGTTGCGAGGCGAATTATAAGTTTGACCGCAAATCTCTTCGATTTTAAGTTGAAGCTCAAACTGAGCCGGAATTTCCGGTGGTTGTGTCGAATGAATATACATACTGATTCTGGAGGATCCAAATGGCTGTGAACGGACGTGCGGCACTACTGAACAACCCCGGCGAAGATGCAGTTATCGAAGATATTCATGTCGACTCCCCTGGCCCTGGTGAAGTTCTCATTCGATTAGCGGCAAGTGGAGTTTGTCATACCGACCTGACCGTCAAGGACCTCAAGGGCAACGGAATGTCGTTCCCCATTGTCCTCGGACACGAGGGCGCCGGATGGGTGCAAGAAGTCGGCGAGGGAGTAACCGGACTGAGTATCGGTGATCCGGTGGTGATTGCCTATCGGGCTCCGTGTGACCAGTGCCCGGCGTGTAAGCGGGGCGACCCTCGTCATTGTTATATGGCTTTACGGCCGCAGCCGAGAATTACTCGAAAGCGAGATGGTGCTGTCTGCAGTCAGGTTCTTCGATGCGGTACATTCTCGACGCACACAGTTGTTCATGCCAAAGCTGCCATCAAGATGCCAGTCGAAATGCCGCTGGACAAAGCCTGCCTGATCGCTTGCGGAGTCGTGACAGGAGTCGGTGCGACCATGAATACCACTCCTGTTTTTGAAGGCGCAAGAGTTGCGGTCATCGGGTGTGGGGGAGTCGGCCTGAGCGTCATTCAAGGTGCGCAACTGGCTCATGCAAAACAGATCATCGCGGTCGATGTGAATCCAGTGAAGCTCGAATGGGCCAAAAAGTTTGGAGCGACCCATGTGGTCAACGCGAACGAAAGCGATCCGGTTGAACAGGTTCGAAAATTAACGGAAGACGGTTGGGATGGCGGAGTGGAGTTCGCGTTTGAAGCGACGGGTATCCCGAAATGTACCGAGCAGGCGATCAAGATGCTTGCTTACAACGGCACCGCGACCACAATTGGATTCCCCGCAGCAACCGATGCTGTCAACTTGAACCTGGGGGACATGGCAACCGGGGTCTATTGGAACAAAGCTTCTCTAAATGTTTGCCATTGTGGTGATGCTTTGCCAAGTCATGACTTCCCGCTTCTTGCGCAACTTTACCTTCAGGGCAAACTTGACCTTGATGGCATGGTGACGCGGTTCATCGGGCTGGATGACGTCGAGGCAGCCTTTCACGAGATGGAGACTGGCAACGTCATCAGAAGTGTGATCAAGTTCGACTGAGCGGGAAATGTTGGTGGCGGATCGGGGCTACCGACCCACACCAAATGGGTTCGATGCGCCGCCTTCTGCACGGATGTCAAAATCTTTGTGCAGATGGTACTTGTCACATACAGAGGCAAGTTCCACATCAGCCAGTTCACACGCCTGCTCAATGCTCGTATCACCCTGCATCTGGGATAGCGCTGCCAGAGCATCTTGAGG
>JBDUAM010000284.1:0-2038 GCA_040004655.1 Chthonomonadales bacterium
GTCGTGGTACAGCTCGGCGAGCGACTCGTCAAACTTGTTGCGAATCTCGCTGCCAGGCTGATTGCAAGAACCATCAGAAGCAGTACTAAAGCTCCGGCCCAAGCCAGGTCTATCCAGACCGGGTAGGCGGAGGTGGCAAATCGGTAGATCATCATCGTCATGGAGCTGACCGGTTCGTTTGGTTTTGTGCTGACGAACTGGTTGCCAAAGGCGGTGAAGAGTAGCGGGGCAGTCTCCCCGGCGATGCGGGCGACTGCCAGCATAATTCCTGTTACTATTCCGCCGCGAGCCGCTGGCAGGACGATGGACATAATGGTCCGCGACTTGGTTGCTCCCAGTCCAAGACTCGCTTCTCGTAGGTTGGTGGGGACCATCTTCAGCATCTCTTCGGTCGTGCGAAGAATGGTTGGTACCATCATAATTCCCAGCGCGGCGCCACCGGCGAGCATGGAGAAGTGTCCCACCGGAAGTACAAACGCAGCGTAAGCAAACATCCCGATCACGACGGATGGGATTCCGTTCAACACGTCCGCGGCAAATCGTATGAACCCGCCAAATCGACCCTTGCCAAACTCCGAGACGAATATTCCGCCCATCAGGCCAATCGGTATTCCAATGGAACTTGCGATACCTACCAGCATCAGGGTCCCAATGATCCCGTTCTTCATGCCACCCGTGGGATCGTCTGGAGGCCGGGAGCCATCATTCAGGAAGAAGTTGGGACTGAGCGCCCTGAAACCTTGAATGGCTACGTAGGTGACAAGTGCGAAGAGAAGAAGGCAGGCGAGCGCGGCAAATCCAGAAAAGAGCAGGTACATCGAATTGTGATTGAAATTTCTCCAGCGATTCCAGAGTTCAGGTTTGCCCCGCGTGACACTTGTAATCCATCGGCTCAGACCGTAGAAGAGCACTAGCAATTCAACGGGTCCGAGCAAGCCTGCGATACCCTTTGACGAAACATCAGCAATAATCTGATAAAGACACGCGGCTCCAATGATGGTCGGAAATCCGAACTTGCTGACTTTCTGTATCGCTTCTGCAAACTTCTCAGACTTGGATCCACCGCCTGCTGCCGATCGATTGGACCAGATAATGAGCAGTCTTGCGGAGGCATTGATGATCAACGTGATGATGAAAAGAATGAACGCGATCTCCAGCAACGCGGATCGCTGGATGGGTTCGTTGGCGGCTTCGTTGAACTCGTTGGCCAGCAGCGACGGCATCGTGTAGCCGGGGTGAAGCAGGGATTGCGATATCTTCGGGTTGTTGCCAATGACCATTACTACTGCCATCGTTTCGCCGATTGCGCGTCCAAGCGCCAGCATAACAGCACCGACTATTCCAGACTTCGCGCCTTTCAGCACCACAGATCTGACGGTCTCCCACTTGGTTGCACCCATTCCCAGAGCGGCTTCCCGTTGGGCGGCAGGTACGGCGCGGATGACTTCCCTCGACACGGACGTGATCATCGGCAGAATCATGATCGCAAGGATCAGTCCTGCGGCGAGCATGTTGGTGAGGTAGGCTGGTCCGGCAAAGAGAGGCAGGGCTCCAAATCGAGAGACGAGCCACGGATTGACATGGTCCTGAAGAAACGGGCAGACCACCTGAAATCCCCAGAGTCCGAAGATCACGCTTGGCACGGCCGCGATGAGTTCGATGACAAAGGAGACGGGAGTTGCAACCCACCGTGGTGCGATCTCCGTCAGGAAGAGGGCAGCGCCGATCCCGATCGGAACGGCCAGGATCAAGGCAAGTGCGGAGGTGACCAGCGTACCAAAGATGAACGGCAACGCTCCAAATTGATTGTGCTGAACATCCCAGGAGCTGGTCTTCAGGATGGAAAACCCGAACATCCCTCGCGTGATGCTCGATTCGCGGTAGAGCTCAAACCCGATCCAGACGATCAATAGGGCGACCATCACACCAAAGGTGAGAGTAACTCGCCGAAACACGACGTCGCCGAGCCCGGTTCTCTTTCCAGAGAGCAGCGAGTTCGGCTTGCCGGCAGGTTGTTCTGTTTGTGTGGTGACTAACT
>JBDUAM010000404.1:0-2027 GCA_040004655.1 Chthonomonadales bacterium
ATAATCGTACTTGCAGGTCTCACTTATTGCTGGACATCTGGCATTTTACGAGCACAGATTCAACAACTCACGACTGACTCGACCGGAAGTGTGCTCTACTTCTCATCTCGCCTTGTTCTTCCCGATACAACATTGAAGTATTGCTGTCAGTCTAAGATCTTTAAATGGGACTCAACAAGCGGCGTCCGGACGTTCTTGGAGCGCGAGTATGTGAATGGTCCAATCAGCGGCCGGTTCCAAACATCTGTATCAAACTTCTTTACTTTGGAATCGCCATCGGTGAGTAGCGACGGAAGAGTAATTGCGGTTGTGGGGCATCAGGCATGCAATGGATGTGTCACGGGCTTCACGCAACAAGCGTCAAGCGAAATCACATTCCTGCAACCGGATAGAACCGAGTCAGATCACTGGGTTAATGCCGATCCCGATAGTACTCTGAAAGTTGGCTTAAGTCGTAATGGGCGCATCATTTACAGAAGAATTGACCAGCAGGGGCTGTTCGCCGGTGCGTTCGATGCTGGTTCAAAAATGATATTGTCGGGCGCGTTGAGTTTCAGCTCGGTCCCGTATGCGGCCACCGGTACACGTCAAATGGTGGCCGATAATGGCACCTCAGTTTTCGCAGACAAGAACAGTGTCCTGGTTCTAGCGAAGGGAATTCGCAGTCAGGACCAGACTAGTCTACAATCAGCTGGCCAAGTACTGGCTCCAGTAGTCAATGCCAGCGCCAAAACCATCGTCTACGAGACTCTATACGCCGGGGAAGAGCCTGGGGCACTCTACGCATACGATATCGGCAGTGGCCGGAAGACGCTGCTGTTTTATGATCCCTCCGTTCGCAGAGTACCATTTCCACTCGACAGGCTTAGCAACATCGTTCCATCCCTGACATCTCCACCTTACCTTCCCCTGGAGATTCCATCGTACAACGCATCGATTGACGACAATGGGAGTAACGTCCTTGCCATGGTCAGGGAGGCTGCCGGGCTGCCTCGGCAATGGCTTTTCCTTATTAAATCGGATGGGTCCGATCCATATTGGTTTGGATATGCTCCTGAAGGATACAGGGAAGCAATCATCTCTGGGGACGGAAAGGTTGTTTTTGCAGTGACGGAATGGAGCCAACTGCTCAGGTTCGACTTAAATACCGGTGAGTGCGCCGAACTGGTTCCTCGAACACCCTGGGTTCAGGGCGTGTATGGTTCTGGCTGGCCAGGCGCGGCGAACCATATTATCGGCGGCGGATTCACTACAGAGACCTACACACCCGATTCCTATCCAGCCTCAACAGAATGGGGGGACGTGTGGGTAGAATATCTTGGCCAACGAATGCCGTTGCTCAAAGTCTCGCCCACCGAAATAATATACCAGATTCCGTGGGAATTCCCCAAAAAACTACCGGTGGACGTGCTAGACCTAGACTTGCACGTCCATGCGCCGTCCAATAGCCCATTTACGATAGATCGGGCTCAGCTGGGCCATTCTTATCCTGCGCCTCCGCGAATTGAACGGCCTGGTCCAATACATGAAGACGGGTCAAGTGTTGCCCTCGACAATCCTGTGCGGGCGGGTGAAGTTCTCCGGTTGTACGCCACTGGCTTTGACAACCCAAAAGGGACGACGGGCCAGATCGAACTTGGTCCCCCGTCAGCGAGTAACAATGATTTGAATTGCAATATGAGTGACCCGTTCAATCCTATCCCCGCATCGGCGGTAGATCTACTTTACTTTGGCTTGGCGCCGGCAAAAGCCGGGGTCTACGAAATCCGCATCCGAGTGCCGGATGATTTCAAGACGAACTCATATCGTGGCAATATCGATTGCCGCAACACAAGAGCGGACCCATTGTCGGTGAGCGTACCATTCCTGCCCAATTAGGGCATCGTGAGGATCGAGGAGATACTATGAAAAAGACGAATTATACTTTGTTTGCGGTTTTGTGCATGGCGATTCCAACACCAAGCTCCGCCGCCTCCGTCACCGGCACAGTCGTCGATGAAAACGGCAAGCCCATCAACAAGGCCCGC
>JBDUAM010000118.1:0-6712 GCA_040004655.1 Chthonomonadales bacterium
CCGAGATATGGGAACCGGTCTTCGCGGTTTTACTTCGATTGAGGATGTGACTGCCGAACGATTCTCGTCAGTCATGTTTCACGGAAGCGCAGCTGGGGGAGGATGGGCGGCATCGTTGTTAGCGGCGAAAATCATTAACACTTTCCGCGAATTACCGTTGATCGTAGTTCCAGCTGACAGCAGGCCGCATCACATGCTTGCTAGCGTTGCCGCTGATCGAGCCACGGTTGTCCATTTCAACTAAGACAGGCTGTGAGGGATGTTGCCTGTGTTACATCCCTCACAGAAGGAGATAAAACCATGACTAATCTACCATTGCTCATTATCACGGCCATGATTGTTTGTCTACTCATCGCGCCGTCCGAAATGTTACTCATTACTGCGGTTGCCGCACTCATAACACTCGTCGTAAGCGGTGATCCCACTCAGCTAATCCAGCATGTTGGTCCAAATGCTGTCAACGTGCTAGCAACCATGACCGCCACTCAAGTATGTATTCACAAGATGATGGAAGGAGGCTTGGGAGAAAGACTCGCCTTTTGGATTGCAAACATAACAGCTCAACCGATCTTTAAGAATGTGCCAATTGGTATCCTGATACCTGCGACATTTGTTCCCGTTACAATGGTCACTGCCGCCATGTTTCACAACTTGACGGCAATACTAGTCCTGGCGCCAATTGCCATATATCTGTGCAAGAGATTTGAAATTGAAAACCAGGTGCCACTACTGTCGGCCATGCTTATTGCATCGAATCTTGGTGGGGCAAGTAGTGCCTTTGGTGACACACCAGCAATTTTACAACGACAAATCTGGAACTTTTCTCCAGCCACGTTCGCTGCATCAATGGTGCCCCGAAACTTTGTAATACTGATTGTGCTCACGTCACTTACCTGCTGGCTAACCGCGCGTGGATTTCGGTCAAGGCTGACGGGGGCGCAGGAAAATCTGATTCGAAGTCGAATCCGCAACGAATTTCGCGACAAGCATACCTACGCCGTGTTCGACCGCAGGCAATCCGCTATTGGCACGGTCGGTCTAATTACGTTTATTGCCTCGCAGTTCTCACCATTTGGCGGCATGCAAATTGCTTCAGCAATCCTATTGCCACTTTTGATTATGACGCCATCTGAGAAACGTGCGAAAACACTATTGGCATTGGGGCTAGAACCAACTCTGGTCATCTTGTCGATATTCATCGTGGCAGGCAATGCCGAACAGTCAAATTTCATCAAGCATATTGTTGATCTCGTGCATTCACACTCTGGCGTCGGTCATGTAGAAGCACTCGCATACTTCCTGACGGCTGGAATTAGTGCCGACGGCGCAGCAATGACACTGGCGGCGGCCATTCATAGTGCAACTGCTGGAAACTTACTTTCTGCTTGGCAACTTGCCGGTGGAATTTGTGCCGGTTCCAGTATGCTCGCTTCAAGTGCATCGGCAGGGCCAGTACTCTGTCTTATTGCGCGAGAAAATGGCAGTAGCAAATTCAGCTTCCGCAGTTACGCTAAGTTTGGCGTTCCATTTAGTGTTCTTATGCTGGTGATCTACATCGGAATGAACGCAATTGAAGCACACCAAGGGTCGAATGGCTTGCAAACCAATGCTCGGAGGATTTTCAAATGAAGAGATATCCAATTAGTACCCTTCTCAATCACGTTAAGCCCGGCATTCCCTACTTCATACTAGCAGCGTCTATTGGGGCTACTGTAGCGGTGCTTGAGCAAGAAGTACCAGTCAGGTTACAAGCGTTGATTAACGGATTTATCAAGTCTGGCCGGGACTTTAAGTCTATTGCGGACCCTGCGATTATCATTATTGTTCTGATATTTGCAGGTCAAATATCCCGCTATCTCCAGCGACTCAGCGCTGGTTACGCCAACTCTCTGGTATCCGCAAATCTCATATTGAAAGCATTCATGTGCCAAATAGCCAGACCCATCGGTAGTTTCGCACAAGATCATACGGCTGTACTCCAGGGCAAACTTGACCGGAGTGCCCGTGGTATTGCGGAACTTCTGAAGATTTTGTTCTCCGATTTACTGATCTCAGTTCTCGGCGTGTGCATGGCAGTCGCCTTGATCCTTAAGACTGACCGACACGTAGGGTATGTGGTACTGATAGTAGTACCTGTATTAACTATGTTGACTTTGATACAAGCTCGTTCGCAGGCTGGAGTAAGGCTTAAATTGGAGCATTGGCGACAAAGGATAAGTAAGAGTATAGCGGAAGCATTCAGGGGATTGGAGGAGATTAAGCTCTTTCGTGCGGAATCTCATCAAGCCAAAAGCTTAGCCAGTGACCTACGAGACGCTACGCGACAAGAATTCGTTCATCAGAATGCTATGGCTAGATTCGACCTCCTCAAATCTCTAATTGATCGATGTGGTTTCATTTCCGTTCTCGGGTTTGCATTTGAAGCATCGATGCAAAATGGCTCGGATCTCGGATTAGGTGGAGTATTAATGCTTACCCTTCTATATGAGCGAGCCGTTGATCCTATCCGCCACCTTCATCGGATAATTGACGAAGGTATCGAAAAACTCCAATTAGTCCAGATTTACCTGGAGCTGCTTTCAATTGAGCCAATCGAGCGCAAACCAAGGTTAAATATTTGCTCAACAGATGTTATTCTTGAGAATGTTTCCTTCGGGTATTCAGGTCAATCACACCAAGTTATTCGCGAACTGTCGGTAACAATCCCGGGAGGATCAATTGTTGCCGTACAGGGCCGCAGCGGCTGCGGAAAATCAACTGTCCAACGGTTGCTGGCCGGTCTTTATGTACCGACGACCGGAAGCATTCAAATTGGGGGTCAGCCAGTAGACCCCATTGAACTCAGAGAATCATACGTGGCAGTTCTTTCCCAATCTCCACACATATTTTCTGGGTCCATCAAAGAGAATATCAAGTTTGCTCGGCCCGAAGCAAGCGACGCCGAAGTCGAAGAAGCCGCGCGATTGGCATATTTCCACGATGAAGTGGTAGCTCTAAACGGCAGTTATGACTATAACCTAGGTGAAAGTGGGCAAGGCCTGTCAGGGGGGCAACAACAGAGGTTAGCACTCGCCCGCATATTCCTGGCAAGAAGTCCGGTCATAATCCTCGACGAACCAACTGCCTCTCTTGATCCCGAAAACTCTAAACGAATACTTAGCCAAATGCGCACAGTTTTTGCGGGCAGCACTGTAATCGTGGTAACACATGAATCAGGAGCCCTTCTATGGGCGGATTATGCACTGAAATTTGATGATACCTCGCGAACCTTTACCTTTCATGCTCTTGAGGCATCGCACTATTGAAAACACTAAACTGTATCGTAACGCATGAGTTCTCGATTGGATTGGAAGTTGGTCGGACATTGGTTAATTTCCGGAATCACCGAGGAATTGAGTTTTGTGATCTAATGTGGGGCCGAAAGATTTGATCGTCACGCCTAATTCATGGATACTGGATGGTGAACACCAATAATCACCGTTTGTGCCCATTTCCTTTGAATTTCCTGATTCTGCTAAGAACGTACAACATATAGCAGACGAATCATTATCCGAATTTCGGAAGGAGTCTGCAACATCAAATGATGAACCAACTGTATCAAGGCAAGATCGTATTGAGTTCCGGAGGTCGAGGTTGCGAGCTAAGGGGATTTCGGACGAAGCACTTGATCGGATGGCAATAATCAATCCAAGTCTAGTTGACGATCAAAGTGCAGAAATCCGCATCAAGTTGCTCACCGATCTAAGAATTAACGCTTCAGCCGCTATAAACGCCTACCCTTCAATTCTAGGTCTTACAACTGAATCAGTTATTGCAAAGGTGCAAAACCTCACCGACCTTGGTATAAATGCTGCAACAGTCATCAAAGTGCAACCTTCAATTCTAGGTTACGCTCCAGAATCAGTTATTGCAAAGGTGCAAAACCTCACCGATCTTGGTATAAATGCTGCAACAGTCATCAATTCAATGCCTCAAATTGTTTCCCTAGCTGCAGAATCTATCACAATTAAGGTACAAAACCTCAGCGACCTTGGTATCAATGCGGCAAAAGTCATCAATGCGGAACCTTCGATTCTGGGTTATGCAACAGAATCAGTTATTGCAAAGGTTAAAAACCTTACCGATCTTGGCATAGATGCCGCAACTATCATCAAGTCACAACCCAAGGTTCTCAGCCTTGCTCCCGACTCGGTGCAAGTCAAGGTAAACTACCTCGAGGAAGTGATTGGTGTCCTGGGATGGAATTACTCAGTTTTGACCCTCATTGAATCCAATCCGTGGATTCTTGGATTCAATCGACGGAAATTGGCGGTTTTAGCCCGCATCGCTACCATAATCAGTATAGGTCGCGACGTTGGCTTGCCACCTGATCAACTTAGAACAGCCTTAATTACTCCATTGGAAAAGCACATTGTTGCTCTCTCAGAGCTTTCAGATGTTGACCGACCAGGAATCAGGGATTTCGTGAGATCGGCGAGAAGAAACATAATGAATGCCCCAGAACGAAAGGTTGCAGCTAAGAAAATTTTGAATAGCGATATGATTTCCAGCAAAGTAAAGCAATTATATAGAAACTATAGTCGACTGAACGTAGATTCCGAGAATAAACTTGATGGATAAGGCCGAACTATTTAATTGAAGCGTCCGTCGATTAGTGTTCAAACTTCTCATGCCACTGCGCTATAGTTTCTGTCAGTTGCTCCCATGCACGATACGGGATGTCCACCAACAGATCAGATGCAGATGTGCAATTGCACGAACAAATAGCGAACACAAAAAAGAACCTGTCAGAGGGTCTTTTTTGTTGTGTCTGGTTCGAGTTCCACTAGGTGTCCCACGAACAAAAACCGAACATCTGAAAGCCAGTAGATGTTGTCGCAGCTTTTTGTTACGCTCGATCTATGGCTTACATCATATCCGCAGACGAACTGAAAAAGACCTTACCCGGCTATACCCCGGCACTATCTGAGGAATTCCATAAACGCTCTGCTCAACTGGCTGACAAGCAATACCAGGAAGCACTCCGGGATCGACCTGAGAAGACTGTACTATTGATGGCGGGAGGCGCTGCATCGGGCAAGTCTGAATACGTTTCGGTCTATCTTGAGAACAAAGAGGCAATTATATTTGATGGAACACTTCCAACACTTACTGGAGCTAAAAACAAAATTCGTGCGGCAAAGCGTGCCCACAAAGAAATAGAGATCCACTTAGTAGTTCCGGAAAGCTTTTTTCTAGCATTTTTAGTATTCCTTAATCGCGACCGCAAGTTTGACGAAAGCCACTTCTATCGAACACACTCAAATTCCCGAAAAACAGTGCTCGAAATTGCCAAAGAGTTTCCCGAGATTCCAATTACCATCATTTGGAGTAACTATAAGAATGCGGCCACAATCGCCTCTATGAGTTTTTCCAGGCTCGAAATTGATAACGATCATCAGGACCTTATTGAAATTCTTCAGACAATTCAGTATGATGAAGCTCAAATAAGAAAGATTGTAGAACATGACGCTCAAACCTCTATCACCACCTTCCCCAAAGAATAAGCAGATTAAAGAATACTTAGACGCCGCTCAAAAAGGTCGGACAACTCTTTTTATTGGCGCTCACGCAAACGGTTGGATGGTTCGTTCTGTTGAAGAGCCTACTCCAAAAATCTTTTCGACAAAAGACGAAGCCGCCTCATATGCCGAAAAATCAAAACGGTCTGTTGTCTGGCTTTCTAATCTCGCAACTCAGGCCTCGTAATACAGGGTTCTGCCTATCAATAATTGGGCACCAAAAAACCCGACGGAGTCCGCCAGGGAAGTATTCACATACTAGCAACAATGGATTGATGTGTCGATGCCACTCTTAACAAAGAGCGTCGTCTGTGATACTATGATGCTCTAAACATTCCATCTCCACAAAATAAAGACCGGGCCCAGCACAAGCCTGCCAATACTATGGCGGGTAATTTGGATATGCCCGCAAAGAGGAAAGTCGTGCGTAAAGCGTTTGTAGCAGATATCTTGTCTCGGGTAGCAAGCGAAATTGATGCGCAGGTTGAGCTTGAACCGGATTACGGTTTTGTGGGGTCAATAACATTCAAAAGCGGCAAGCGAGTTCTGTTCAAGGATAGGAATTTTAATGTTAATCCCCAGGGGTCATCTGAGATAGCCCGTGACAAGGGCTACACCAGTTATTTTTTACGCAAGTTTGGCTACCAGGTGCCACGCGACACAACTGTATTTGCTGAAAAGTTTAATGAAAGTCTGGCACTACCCCGAACCATCGACGATGGCTGGGAATTTGCTCTGGAATTGGGACTACCGGTCGTACTGAAGCCTCATAATCTGAGCCAAGGAGCGCTTATCGCCAAAGTGAGTACCAAGCGCGAGTATTATTCCCAAGCAAAAAAGATATTAGCACGTTCTTCAATACTCGTAGTTCAGGAGTTTGTGGCTGGATCGGATTATCGGATTGTAGTGTTGGATGACGAGGTCATCTCAGCGTATGAACGCACACCCTTGAATGTGGTTGGAGACGGTGTTTCATCTATTCAGGAATTGCTTATTCAGAAGCAGGCTGACTTTGAAGCCGAAGGTCGCGACACGGTAATTGATTACGCAGATTCCCGTATTCAAACCAAGCTAAAACAGTCAAAACTCACGTTTAACAGCATTCCGGAATCACAACAGGTAATTCCGCTATTAGATGTTGCGAATCTCTC
>JBDUAM010000288.1:0-6710 GCA_040004655.1 Chthonomonadales bacterium
GTCCGCCGCGCCCGCAGTGGCATGAAGGATCCGAAGCGCCCGATGGGTGTCTTCGTATTCCTCGGTCCAACTGGCGTCGGAAAGACGGAACTCGCACGGGCATTGGCGACGTTCCTCTTCGACAACGAGAACAACCTGGTACGCATCGACATGTCAGAATACATGGAGCGATTCTCCGTGAGCCGATTGGTCGGGGCTCCTCCCGGCTACGTCGGGTACGAAGAGGGCGGTCAGCTTACCGAAGCCGTTCGACGCAACCCTTACTCGGTCATTCTGCTGGACGAGATCGAGAAGGCGCATCCGGAAGTCTTCAACATCCTGCTGCAGGTCGCAGAAGATGGTCGACTGACAGACAGCCAGGGTCGCGTGGTCGACTTCAAGAATACGGTCATCATCATGACCTCAAACATCGGCGCGCACCTGATCAACCGGGAAGGCGGCATGGGCTTCCGCACCGCCAAGCAGGTTGACGAGGACGCTCGAAGTTACGAGTCGATGAAGGCCAAAGTGACGGGCGAGCTGAAGAAGGCGTTCCGACCGGAATTCCTGAACCGACTCGACGAAGTCATCGTCTTCCACGCGCTCACCAGTGGAGAGATATTCCAGATCGTCGACCTGATGATCATGCGGGTTTCTCGACAGGTCGAGCAGCAGGGCATGAGCCTGGAGCTATCGCTGGAAGCCAAGGAGTTGATTGGTCGAGAAGGCTTCGACCCGACTTACGGCGCACGTCCGCTTCGAAGGGCCGTTCAGCGAATGATCGAAGATCCGCTCGCCGAAGAAGTGCTCTCGGGCAACTTCAAAGCCGGCGACATGATACAGGCAGACGTGAAAGATGGCGATATCGTCTTCCAAAAAGAAGAAGTCCCAGAACCCGATATCCCACTCGCGCTCGCCGAGTAGACCTCAAAACGCAAACAGCAAGACGGGAGCAGAGAAATCTGCTCCCGTTTGCTTTTGCGTGGTCATTTGGGCAACGGCAGGGTAAGAGAAATAACACATCGTTCAAACTCGGTGTATGAAGCCGCGCACAAGCAGATCCTTCGCCTGGGCTCAGGATGACTGGATGCGGATTCATGCTCTGGTATTAAGAGAGACTCCCAAACGGTCATCCTGAGCGTTAGCGAAGGATCTGCTTGTATGTATGGTCGGGTCGAATTGTATTTTCAAGCCACCAACATTTTGACAAGAATTTCAGCCTCCATCATTCAGACAAGAAGGAATAATACCAAATAAGGCGAAGAGTCCAATTAGTAATTCGACTTTCTGGCGATGCGCCTCGAGTTGAGGCGGAAATATTACAAAAAGGGGATCAAAATGCGACGTTCGTTTGTTATCGTTTGTCTTCTCGTGCTGGCCCTGGCGGCCGGACTTCAGTATGGGTGTGGAAGCGGCTCTGGCGCTCCGCAGACCCTGCTCGATTTCTCAATGGTCGGTGGCGCCTACATCGGTACATGGCACAATTTCACCTTCGGTTCTACTAGCGCAAGCTCCATGGTTGTAACCGTAAATTCCACTACCAAGGCCATCTCAGACGTACTTACGTTGCAGGGAAATGTTTTTGGCTCAACCGCACCAGCGCCGGAGACGTTCAACGGATTCTACACCGCCACAGGAATTACCCTCACAACCGTATCGACAATATTTGGCAATCTCACCCTTAACGTGGATCAATTTGGCAGCGTATCGGGAACGGGGACCAACGTGCCGAGTCCCAACGTATCCAGGATCACGTTCAACGGATCGTGGGACGGAACCACTATCAACCTTAGCTATAAAGCTACTCTGACGGTGGGGGGGCAGGCGACGGGCAGCTTCATCCTTTCCAAGGCGAATGTCCTTTAGTTTGGCGCATTAGAATGGGCGGGCGCCGAGAATATTCTCTGCGCCCAATTCTATGCCAGAACCTCTCGGATGACATTGCCGTGGACGTCTGTGATTCTTCGCTGAATTCCGTTGTAATAATAGGTTAGTTTTTTGTGATCCAGCCCGAGCAGATGCAGAACAGTTGCGTGGAGATCGTAGACCTCTTGTGGTTTTTCGGCGGCGAAGTATCCGATCTCATCAGTCGACCCGAGCGCCATCCCCGGTTTCAGCCCTGCGCCGGCCATCCAGATGGTAAATCCGTGCGGATGGTGGTCTCGACCGGTGCTCCCGATGCCCTGCGTGATCGGCAGTCGACCAAACTCCGTGGTGTGCAGCACGAGCGTATCCTCCAGCATGCCGCGCGCCTTCAGGTCCTTCAGCAGCGCGGCCACCGGCTGATCCATGTTTGCCGCCTGCCGGGTGTGGTTCTCCACAATATCCTCGTGCGCATCCCAGTTGATTCGCGGCGACCCAAATGCCCCGCCGTGGTACATCTGCACAAACCGAACCCCTTTTTCCAGCAGGCGACGGGCCATCAGACAGTTGCGCGCGAACCCCTGCGTGGCCGGATTGTCTAGGCCATACATCTTCTGGATATGCTCCGGTTCATGGCTCAAGTCGATCACCTGCGGAATAGACGCCTGCATCCGCGCGGCGAGTTCGTAGGATTTGATTCGCGCGGCGATAGCGCTGTCCCCCGGATTGTTGTGGAGGAAATCGCGGTTCATCCCATCCAGCAGCGCGAGGCTCGCCTGGCGTTTGGATCGGGAGACATCGTTCGGTGGATTCAAGTCGTCAACCGGATTTCCGCGCGTATTGAATGGCACTCCCTGCGTGGTAGCGGGCAGGAATCCACTGGTCCAGTTGATGGCTCCGCCGGCGGGGAGGCCGCGTGGGTCGGGAAGAACGACAAACGCTGGCAGGTCCTGATTCTCGGTGCCGAGACCATAGCTGAGCCACGACCCGAGGCAGGGGAAACCGTTCATGGTGAACCCGGAATTCATCTGGAAAGTTGCGGGAGTGTGGTTGGCCGATTTGGCGCGCATGGAGTGGATGAAGGTCATATCATCTACGCAGCCCGCCAGATTTGGCAGCAGACTGCTCACCCAGCGGTCGCTCTGACCGTGCTGTTTGAACGCGAACGGAGTTTTCATTAGCCTGCCCGGCTGGTTGAAAAACGTGTCGACCTTGCCCTTATTGGACATCTCCATGCCGTGCAATCGGGCCAGCTCAGGCTTGTAATCGAAGGTGTCAATGTGGCTGATTCCGCCGCAGCAGAAGATCTGGATCACCCGTTTGGCGCGAGGCGCATAATGTGGTCTTACGGGTCCGATTTCCTCCGACGGGGTGGAGGCGTGGGCGCTCTCCTCATGCAGCAGGCAGCTCAGGGCAATCGACCCCAGCCCACCAGCGGCGGCGGTCAAGAACTCTCGACGAGAGGCGAATCCCAGGTCGACCGGGGGTATGTGCGAGTAACGAGAATTAGCGGACATAGAGGAACTCCGTGGAATTTAGCAGGGACCAGCAGAAGCTTTCGAGATCATTTGCCGCGACGAATGCTGCCGACCGTTTGAGCTCTCCAGCGGACGGAAATCTGCCCAGCGCGATCTCAAAGGCATGGTCGATTTGAGCGTTGGTCGATGTGCCCGCCTCTCGTTTCACCCGCTCAGCAAACTTCTTGGATTGGCGCAGAACAAACGTGTTGTTCATCAATTCCAGCGCCTGTATGGCTGTAGTCGACATGGTTCTTCGAGGTGTTTTGCTGGCCGGGTCGGGGCAGTCCAGCGCGGCGAGAAACGGACTTTTGGCGCTCTGCACGTTGATGCGGTAGATGGATCGGCGATTGAACTGAGGCTCGCCGGTGTCTTTCTGGATATAGAAATTCGAGCCGAAGTTCTGCACATCAAAGGGTTGAAAACTCGGGCCGCCCATCTGCAAATTGATCTCGCCGCTCACGCTGAGCATAGCGTCGCGAATCGATTCGCCCTCTTGCCTGCGGGGAGCGAATCGCCAGAGCAGTCGATCATCGCCATCCACTTTTGCGGCTGCCGGATTGAACGCGGCGGACTGTCGATAGGTATTTGAGAGCAGAATCATGCGGTGCATCGACTTGATGCTCCAGGGCTTTCCGCCATTTGCGCCCTTGATAAAGGTTGCCGCGAGCCAATCGAGCAGCGGTTGATTGGAGGGTCGATCTCCGTTGAATCCGAAGTCGTTGGGCGTGTTGACGATGCCGTTGCCGAAGTGATACATCCAGATTCGGTTGGCCATGACGCGGGGAGTGAGCGGGTTGGCGGGGTGCGTAATCCACTCTGCCAGCTTCAATCGACGGTCGCGATCGGGGGCCGTAGCGGGAATCTGGAAGTCGGCGTTGAGCGTTTTGATGGCTTCAATTCCACCCGCAGAGACCACTTCTCGCTCCTGATCAAATTCGCCGCGATTTAATATGTGCGTGGGCGGCGGATTGACGGGGACCGCGGCATAGACCATCGGTTGCGGGTCTTGCACGGCAAGCTGCGCCGATATCTGCTCAATCTCCGTGCGGCAGGCTTTGCGTTTGGTGATCTGATCGGGCGTGAGGGCGTAGAGAATGTTCGCCTCGCTCCAGAAGCGATATCCGGCTTGAAACGATGCCAGGAGTTCGGTGGGTTTCAAGGCTCGATCATAGAGTCTCGCGGCGTAGATTTTGCCTTTGAAATAACCCGTCGAACCGGTGTGCCGAAGCCCGAAAAGCAGATGCGTGCTGCCAGCGGGGTAAGTCTGAAGCTCGGTGGCTGCACCGGTTGGTTTGTACGCTGTGCCGTACGGAATTCCATTTCGGTAGAGGTTGATCGTGCCGTCTTCGGCGTAGGTCGCGGCGACGTGGACCACCTCGCCTAGTTTGGATGTCTCTTCGGGACCATTGGCGCTCTTGGTTCGGTGGAAGCTCTCGCTGCCCGCCATCCATCGGCCCGGCTCCTGCTCCCCAAAGACGAGTGCGTCAAACTGCAGACCGTTCTCCGTCTCCAGCGTGATGACGCTGCCGCCCCGCTGCTGCCGATCATCCAGCGAGACCCACACCTCCAGGGTCTTCTCGCGAATTGCCTGCTTGATCGGTGCGGAGACTGCGAAGGAGCCATCCGATTTCAGCGACAGCCCGCCTTCCAGAAACGCCGATTTCCCCTTGAGCGACGCGTCCAGCCCAAGTCGATCTTCTTTGCCACCCTCCGCGAAGTTCCAGCGGGCGAGTGGTAGGGGAGTTACGGGTCGACGTTGATTGCCGGGCATCATGCTTAACTTCTGCTGCGCGGCCGCCTCAATGTTGTAGATTTCTGATTGTAGTACGGCGAGTCGGGTTCGTAATTTCTCGCGTTTCTCTGCCTGCTCACGGAGCATGCTGGGAGTCGCGATGGACCGGTCGCCGGGGATGACGCCGTCCAACGCCGCCTTCATTCGGTAGTAGTCGCGCTGGGGAATTGGATCGAATTTGTGGTCGTGGCAGCGCGCGCAATTCACCGTGAGCCCGAGCGCCGACTGACCGACCAGCGCGACCATCTCCTCCATCTCTTCTTGCCGCGCACGACCCCGAATGGCCGGACTGGATGAGCCTGCGCCAGCCTGATCCCACGAACCGCTCACGAGGAATCCGGTGGCGATTTTGCCCTGAGGAGAGTCGGAAAGCAGGTCCCCCGCGATCTGCTCCTTCAAGAAGAGATCATAGGGTTTATCGGCATTCAGGCTCTCGATGACGTAGTCGCGGTATCGCCAGGCGTGCTCCCGAATGCGGTCGTACTCAAAGCCGTGGCTCTCACTGAATCGCGCGACATCCAGCCAGTGCCGACCCCAGTGTTCGCCATATCGCGGGGACGCGAGCAGGCGGTCGACTACCTTCTCGTAGGCAGTCGGCGAGTTGTCTTGCAGGAAGGCGCGTATCTCGTCTGGAGTGGGCGGAAGTCCCGTCAAATCGAAGGTGACTCGACGCAGCAGAGTCTTGCGATCGGCGGGCGGGGCGGGCTGAAGGGAGCGCTTTTCAAGATCGGCGAGGATGAAGGCGTCCATAGGACTGCGCACCCAGGCGGCGTTGCGAACGCGAGGGACGGCGGGCATCTTCAGCGGCTGAAGAGACCACCAGTTTGCTCCCGACTGACCGGTGGCGGCAGAGCCGAGCAGCCCACCGCCGCCGAGGAGGCCTATGAGCGCAAGTACAGATGTTTTGAACGCACGCTTCATTGCCTGAGTTTGGTCCCCGTGGTGGAAAATGGTATTGATTCCATTGTACAGGGAGTGGTCCGGATTGTCAATTGGAAGGGCTGTGCGGGTGGTTGTTATTTGAGGCCTTTAAGTGGTCGGCTCTTCTTCTTCGTGAAACTCATCCCCACATCACTTCTTCAACTCACTGGTGGCCTTCTGACGAATACACGCCAAAATAAGCCTTCGTTGAATATCGTACGCATGCGATTGTACCAGAATAGAGGTGCAGCCGGGTCCACCGCACGCTTGAGGCAGACGGGACTGTTAAGTCCGAGATTCGTGCGCCGAAGGGGGTGAAGATTGTTCGGTAGAAGTCGAGAGTGGGAGAATGGGAGAATGGGGGAGTCCGGTGTTGAGAGTGGCTATTGTGACCGCAGGCGGGAAGTACCACCCCGCCCTGCGGAAACCTCTCTTGCGGAGGGGAACTTGGCATCGGGCGAACACAACCCGTGGGACATGTGGCCTTGCACCAAAAGGCAGTTTGCAGATCTCGCGATGGTCAGGGGAATCACATTCTGACCGAACGGATCGAAAACTTGCTATGGGTTCGATCTCTCAGGTGCTGGAAGTCACGAGTCGGAGTCTGGGCACTGTTTTTGGTCAAGTTAAGTCGC
>JBDUAM010000326.1:0-6710 GCA_040004655.1 Chthonomonadales bacterium
CTCTCCGCCCGGCTCATGAACAAGGGGTATGTTGAAATCGGCGCGGACTTTTTGAAGCGATTCAATCCGGACGCGGCCGTCTACATAAGCACGCCAAGCTGGGAAAACCACCGTGCACTCTTTGAGGCCGCCGGATTTCGCGTGGAGCAATACAAATACTACAACCCTGCAACCCACGGACTCGACTTTGACGCGATGGTCGCTGACCTGAAATCCATCCCGGACGGCAGCATCGTCGTTCTTCACGCTTGCTGCCACAACCCGTCGGGCGTCGATCTTTCAACAGACCAATGGCAAAGCGTCATCAAAATCTTCCAGGATCGACCGCTCACAGCCTTCCTCGACTTTGCATATCAGGGCTTCGGCGAGGGAATAGACGGCGACGCCTATGCTGTTCGCGCATTCTTGAAGGCTGGACTGAAGTTCCTCGTATCCAACTCATTCTCGAAATCGTTTTCACTCTATCGGGAACGAGTGGGAGCGCTGACAGTAGTCACGGAGAGTCCAGAAGAATCAAAGAGAGTGCTCAGTCAGGTCAAGCGCATCGTCCGAACCAACTATTCCAGCCCCGCCTCACACGGCGGACAGATTGTGTCGCTGGTACTAAATGATCCTGAACTACGAGCAAAGTGGGAAGTCGAACTCTCTGGGATGCGCGACCGAATCAAGACAATGCGACGGGGTTTTGTACATGGATTGGCCAGGCACGGGGTACAGGGCGATTTCAGCTTCATCGAAAAGCAGGCGGGGATGTTCTCGTTCGCGGGACTACCTTTAGAAGCAGTCCACAAACTTCGGAGCGACTTTGGACTTTACATCGTAGATAGCAGCCGCATCTGCGTAGCTGCCCTCAACGAGAAAAACCTCGACTACGTCTGCAGCTCCATCGCAAAAGTAGCCTAAATAACAGGCTGGCTATTTCGTCGGTTCTACGGGATAGCCAGCCGACTTCCACGCTTCAAACCCACCCGTCAGGGCAAACGCGTTCCGGCCATTCTCTTGCAAAAAGGTCGATACCGCGCCACTGGTCTCCTCAGCGGGGCAGTTACAATACGAAACGATATCGTCCCCAGCCGGAATATCCTTCAGCCGTGCCTTGATCTCATCTGGCGGAACGCGCAGCGCACCAGGAACGCCAAAAGGGTCCGCAAGAACATGCTTCGGCTGCCGAACATCCAGCACAGTCGTCCCCTTCCCCTTGTCAACCCGTTTCTTTAGATCGCCAATACTCATTCGCTTGAAGTTATCGGGTTTCTTCGGCTCAGCCTTCTTCGTCCCGATGGCAAACGGTACAAACTTCGATTCCTTGGCAAGATTCGGCACGTAACATTCGTGACAACTCGGCAGAAGCTTTTCAAAATCGTCGAACAGGTTGGAGTTCTCCAGCTTGCGCGCCTCGTGCACCAGCGGAGCCATCTTAGACCATGCTGCTATTGCATAGGCTGCAATGGTGGAAAGGATTTCAAACTCACTGATCATCCCCAGCCGAACCAGAGTGCCTACCCTATCGTAATAAGACCCCACGCGATGGAATGCCAGCTCCCCAAAATCACCTCGATGGGTCATGATGAAGTCTTCCCAGGTAGTCGAATTCAGCTTGTGCATTACCCAGAATTGAGCTTCCATGAACTCGGCAGTCTGCCAGATGGAGAATAATTCACTCGTAACGGTGAGGTAGCGCTCTTTCTCAAGGGCCTTTAATTCCGCCCGAATAAACAGCGCCGTAACAATGTAAGCGATGGTTGAAACAACTGTCGCGAGGCCAGTAATAATCGTCCATGTCGTTATTTGCACAGGAAATCCGATCTCATGTCAGCAAGAAACGGTAACCGCGCTCGCACATCCAGCACATTATCAATCTCGATTTCAGCCGTAAACATCCCCTCGCGCTCACCAGCGTCCATAATCACTGTCCCCAGCGGATCCACCACGCACGAATGCCCTGTGTGATGCAGCGTCGGATCATCACCAATTCTGTTTACGCCGACCACATAACACTGGTTCTCAATCGCTCGCGCAATGAGCAGGGCAGTCCAATGGTGAATTCTGGCCACCGGCCAGTTGGCGATGACAATCATCAGGTCTGCCCCGCGACTCGCTGCAACCCGAAATATCTCGGGAAATCGTAAGTCGTAACAGATAAATGGCGCAACTTGAAAATCACCCAGCGCAACAACCCGTATCTCATCTCCAGCGGAATAGTGCTGCTGCTCGCCAAATGTGAACGGGTGAATCTTGTGGTACCTCGTAAGCAGATGCCCGTCGGGAGCAATCAGCGCCGACTCATTCCGACCACGACCGTCTGGCCCGCGGGTCACAAATCCACCGTTGACGTACACGTTGTATTTCTTTGCCAGGTCCACCATTAATTGGTATGTCGGACCCTCTTCCGGCTCCGCAATCTTATCCAGGTTCATGCTGAAACCCACGCTGAACAACTCGGGCAGCACCAACAATGAACCCGGTTCCGGTTTCCCCTCTTCAACAAGGGTGACCACGCGCGCAAAATTTGCGTCGCGATCCTCCCAGATAATATCGGTTTGCAAACAGTTGATTTTCAAATCTGGCGGCTCAATCTTTCTGAATTACTTACGAATGATCTCAACCACATTCGTGGTCGACATCTTCTTATCTTTGGACTTCGTGGTGATGGTCTGACTGATATTGGAGCTGAGCAAATGCCCATCTGTTACGTCAAACAGCTTGGTTCCGGTGCCATTCACAGACAGAATCGCGTTCTCGCCTTCCACCTTCATTTTTCCCGTTGCAGATACCGTTACCTTGAACGCTGCCGCACGCCGAATCCCGACCTTACGATCTCCCAGAAACTTGTGCACGGTGGTCACTTTCAGCGCCTGGCTGCCAAAGTTGACGGGTATGGTCTGCGAAATGGACTCGCCCACCTTCATGCGCCGAGCAGGAAATATCACGCCAGCAATAGAGCCAAGCGAGTCAACATCTTTGCCGATTGGCTTACCCATTGAATTAATCTTTGCTTTGGATGTATTTGCCGGAGCCTGAGATGCGCCATTAATCATCGCCGGGCCACTTGTTACAGAAACATCGGCTACGTCACCAGCGACGTTTGTATAGGTGAACTTAACGGGGGCAACTAGCTTAACGCCTTCTGCGCTGGAGGTCAGCTGATAATTGAATGTGGCGCCTTTAACGAGCTTCAACCGAAAAAGGTGCCCATCCGGCGTACTGGATATCTGGCTATGAGCCGACCCGCTAACAACGCCCAATAAGCCTGTAACCACCAACAATTCGGCCAACTTCAACGAAGATCTCCTGCGAATAGTTTCTATAGTATTAAGCAACGGCAAGCATCCGCTCCAACGATTTTCGGGCCCACTCACGTACCTCAGGCTTCACTTTGACTTCGTTCACGACCTTGCCATCCACCAGATTCTCAAGGACCCAGAGAAGGTAGTGCGGATGAATGCGATACATGGTCGAACAAGGGCAGATCACCGGATCAAGGCAGAAGATTTTCTTGTCTGGATTCTCCGCCTGAAGCCGACTGACCAGATTGATCTCCGTCCCAACCGCCCACGTCGAACCCGCCGGCGATGAGTCAATCACCTGAATGATCCGCTCCGTCGACCCGTTCAAGTCTGACGCCCGAACAACCTCAAGCGTACACTCCGGATGAACGATAACTTTGACGCTAGGATAATCCTCGCGAGCCTTTGTGACCTGTTCGACAGTAAATCTACCATGGACCGAGCAATGCCCTTTCCACAAGATCACCTTGGACCGTTTCAATGCTTCCGGGGTAGTTCCCCCAAACGGTAGATGCGGATTCCAGAGCGTCATCTCCGTATCCGGGTCAATCCCCATCTCAACTGCTGTGTTTCGCCCCAGGTGCTGATCCGGGAAAAAGAAAAATCTTTCCCCTCGCTCCAGAGCCCATTCAAGAACTCTTTGCGCATTAGAGGAAGTACAGCACGACCCGCCGTGAAGCCCTACAAAACCTTTCAAATTAGCCGCGGAATTTACATAAGTCACCGGGATCAAAGTCTCTTCGTCCACGGCCGAAGTAATATCGCACCACGCGGCCTCGACCTGTCGAATATTAGCCATATCCGCCATCGAGCATCCGGCGGAAAGGTTCGGCAAGATCACGATCTGTTCGGGAGATGTCAGCACATCCGCTGATTCCGCCATAAAGTGTACGCCGCAAAAAATGATGTAGTTTGCGGTCTGTTGTGCTGCAATCTGGGAGAGCTTGAACGAATCACCACGAAAATCAGCCCAGACAATAATCTCTTCGCGCTGGTAGTGATGCCCAAGAATAACGACTTCATCACCCAATTTGTCACGTGCAATTTTGATACGTGCGGCAGTCTCTTCCGGAGATAGCTGCGTAATTTCCATTGGCAGCGGTTGCTGGAACATAGGAGGCTCCTATTCTATTTGGATCGAACAGCCGTCAACACCCTGAAATTGAATTCAACGGGCGGACAGGCGGAGATGTTGTCCGAACCTGATTGTGGTCGAGGCGATGTCAATCGCCTGCAGATATACAATATTATACGACATCGAGATCAAATTCAATTCGAATTTGCTAAATCTAAGCGCGCTCGCGGTATATTTCTACGCCAACAGCCGACGCGATAACGTTCATCGGCGGTCGCAATTTCTTCACACGAAGCCGAACAGCATTCACGGAAAACTCTCCCAGAACAACCTCAGCTAAGCGCGCCGCAAGCCTTTCCAGAAGTCGATATTGCTCCGTCGTCCCTATCAATACAATGCGTTTTGATACGTGGCTGTAGTTGATCGTATCGGCGATAGCATCCGACACTCCGGCCACCGTCGTGTCAACCGAAAGCTCCACGTCCACAGAATATCGGTGTCCAACGGACTGTTCTTCGTCCGACGCGCCGTGAAACGCGTAAAACTCTATCTGTTCGATTAATATGAGATCAGAATTCTTCACGACTAATAATCCTCTTCCGGATCATCTGCAAACACCGCGCTCACGTCCGGTTGCCGCATCTTTGCCAGCGCCTTCGCTTCGATCTGCCGAACTTTGTCGCGCTTGATCCCCAGCTTTTGAGCGACTTCCTCGTGCGTAATTGCAGGCTGACCCTCCAGGCCATACCGAAGAGTAACCACTTCTCTCTCGCGCTCATTCAACGCATCCAGCGCAAACCCGACCTTCTCCTTCAAGTCATCCTTGTTCGCCATGTCGCTTGGGGAGATAGCCTGATGATCTTCTACATAGTCCCCAATATCATTCTCTTCGTCGGTGGTGGCGGGCGTCTGGAGCGAGAGTGGTTCCGGTGAAATCCGAATGATACTCTGTACTTGCTCGACCGGCATCTCCAATTCACGGGACAATTCTTCTACCGAAGGCTGTCGACCCAGCTCCTGCACCAGCGTAGCCCGGACCCGCATCAGTCGATGAATAGTCTCGACAAGCGTCTGCGGAATCTTGATCGTGCGCCCCTGGTCCGAGATCGCTCGCGTAATGTACTGGCGGACCCACACAGATGCATAGACGCTGAACTTCAAACCCTTCCGGTAATCGAACTTTTCGATCGCCCGGATGAGCCCAATGTTGCCTTCTTGCATCATGTCCGAGAAACTGAGCCCTCGATTTGTATACCGCTTGGCGATGGAAACCACTAACCGATAATTCGCCTCGATCAGTTCTTCTTTCGCAACTTGATCGCCACGTTCAATTCTCGCGCCAAGCTCAATCTCACGCTCCAGGCTAACCAGAGAACGCTTTCCGACCTGATTCAACCAGCTATTCACCGCATCGGGCACCGCGCGACCGTCGGCAAATACTTCTTCCACTTCATGTGGGTGAACATATTCCGTCTCGACATCCAGATTATCCGGAGTTCGGTCTACGATCTCAATTCCAGATGCCGCCAGCGCCTGCAGTATGTCGTCGATCTCATCGGGGTCAACGTCTTCGTTCGCAGTCGATTCATTGATCTGGTCGAACGATAGGTATCCCGACTGACGATGGAATTCAAGCAGCCTGCGATAAACAATTGCCGCCGCAGTCGAGAGATTTGTAATTGGGTTGTTGGCCGTTTTTTGCAAAGGGTATTCCTGAATTCTATGATGTCCGGGCTGATGAGCCCTTTAGCGCTCGATACAAATTGTGCAGTTCGTTCACGCGATCTCGATCAGATTCGCTCAAAGTAGGCTGCGCTAATAGAGTGGAAAGTTCGTTCTTGATCCGTTGATTTCGCCCGACTTTCAGCCTCTTCTTGCACTCCTTGAGGATGGGCAGCAGAATCGGCCCCTCATCAGAATCGAACTGCAACTCTTGAAGCATACGCATCGCCTCAGCAGCGAATTCCTCATCCTCGTGCGATTCAATGATCCTGGAAATCTGAGATTCGTCCGCCTCGCCAGATTCTCTTACTACCTGTAGAATACCACGGAGCGCCGGCGTAGAGATTAGATCATCTTCGATCAACTCGAGAGCTTGAGATCGAAAACTCAGGTCCAGAGCCGCCCGGATGAGCAACCTCTCCGACTTTTCCTCAGGCGTCAATGCCCCCCGGTTACCTCCGGTTGGAATCAAGTTGTCCCCGGTCCGCTTCAGCTTTTCAGCGAGACTCTCAGGTGGCATTCCCGGTCGATATGGTGCACGCGAAAACTTCTTTCCCCCGTCGGGCGAAGTTGATTTGTCCCTACTCTTCGGCTCTTTCCGACGACGATCTGCCAGCTCCTTGCGC
>JBDUAM010000141.1:0-6692 GCA_040004655.1 Chthonomonadales bacterium
AGAAACAACTGGCACCGATGCATAAACTGGCGGGTGTGCCTGATCGATAGGGTCCTTAATTACGGGAGTGTCGTTCTTAGCGCCTTCAGATATCCATTTTCGGACAGTTTCAATGTCGGCAGGTACAAGAGGTTTATTGTTCTTCGGCATATTGGGCGGATTGCCAACAATGTATCGCATGATCACGCTGTCTTGCGGTCGACCCGGAACGAAACTAACCCCATTCGAACCTCCTGCTCGGAAGGTTTCAAATGAGGTTAGAACAAGTTTGCCGCCCTGACTGGCCGGCTGATGACAACCCTGGCAACGTTTACGCAAAATCGGCCGGACATCTTTGTAATAACTGATGTCGGCAGAGGCTACGCTGCCTGTAATGGCTGCGGCCAGCGTGCAAAAGATCATCTTCGACCAAAAGCGTGCCATATTAGTCTTTCTACTGCGGGACCGGACGGCCCATCTGCTTGTAGATATCTTCGATCATTTTCTTCTCTTCAGCAGCCTTCTTGTGAGAAGGATCGACCGAGAGAGACTTTCGGAACTGAACCAGTGCGCCACGATATTTGCCCTTGGGGCTCAATTTGGCGCTGAGCATACAGGTATGTCCGGCCTGATAGTAGGCTTCGGCAGCCTTGGCCTTGAGCTTGGCATCCTTTGGTTTAGCTTTGCTTGCCTTCTCTAATTTCTTAGCCGCAGCAATCAGCTTCTCAACTTCCGGGTCCTTCTCATTTACCTGAGCTCCACCGGCAAACGGAGCGTTTTGCTTCGCCAAGACTGAGCCGACCTGCAGGCTAAAGAGGGTCGCCCCACAAATGCTTGCCAAAACTATGTTTCTGATCTTCAATCGCCTCTCCCAAAAACCTGGGCGCGGTTTGCGCCTTGCAATTAAGTTATTTTACTCTACGTCGACCTGTTAATGCTCTGACGTACCTAGTAGGTCAAGAAATTTCTGCCGACCCCACAGCCGCAAGCATTTTGGCATAGGCGAACTCCAGCAGATACTCCATGTTGACAACGTCTTCTTTGTTGTATCGAAGCAGAATTTCGAGGGCGTCTTCGTTGCCAGATTGCCATAGGTTCCAGAGCCGGACTGCATCCCATCCGCCGAGTCCGCTGGTCTCATCTGAGCGGTCCATTCCCAGTTGCTGTTCGATGCTCTTCAGCCCACCTTTGTATCCCAATCGCTTCAGCACAAAACAGAGATCGATATGCAGTTGCGAAAACTCCATGCCAAACGCACGCTTTAGCATGGGAATGTCAAATCCAGTGCCAAAGAAAGTCACTATCAACGCACGGTCAGACATATACTTCTCAAACAGATGCAGGTCTCGACCTGCAACAAATTGGTCGCATGTTAGACCATCATAAACCCCGATCACGGTCACATCGTCCGGGCCAGTGCCACCTGTCGTTTCTATATCTAAGTAGACAATTCTGTCTCGAAAATGTTGCAACGTGCGCCAATGCTCTCGAAGAGGGAGCTTATCCGCGAACCATTTGTAGTCGCCTGCATTCAGTCTAGCAATCGATTCCTGAACAATAGGTAGTAGCAACGAATGGCTTAATTCACTGATTGGGAGTGGGCTGCCATTTTCCACGTCTTGCCACGTTCGTACACCCGATTCCCAGATCTTGCGCTCGGTCTTTTCGCCGATTCCCGGACAGTGGATAAACGTGTTATCGAGCATGGTTGTTCCAGATTCGCGAAAAGTCCCCTGCCAAAAGTGTAATCGTTCTCTCCACCTGCTCTGGTGACATGCCACCCCACCGAACTTCGGCATTTAACACATCAAATGGCACCGTATCCTGAACCTTACGCAACTGGTCGACGGCCTCCGTCGGCGTCCCAACAATAAAATTGATAGGATGTTGGCACAGATCGACCGGGTTGTCCGGTTCTTCCACATCTGCCCCGATTTTGCCCTCAGACTGAAATCGCCTGAAAAGCAAACGCAATACAGGTTCGGCCTCTCGCCACGCGACAACCGAAGATTCGGCAAGGAAGATCGGTCGATTCAATGCAATGTGCCCCGACCCGCCGTTCTCGCGGTAGAGCGTGGAGTACTGTCGATTCTGTTCAGGTGTCCGCAGGTGTGAGAAGAGCATATTCAGGCCCATCCTACCGCCAATGCACGCAGACGCATCGCTGTTCACAGCGCTCCAACAGCGTGACCAGAGATCAACATTTGGTCGTGGCAGCGTCATTTCGTGGGTAATCTGAGCTCGAATCTCCTTTAGTGCTTCTTCGTACACTCGGTGGCGGTCGAGATCGGAAGTTACCTCGCGTTTAAATAGCTGGAATTCTTCAGGTGTACTGCCGCTTCCAAATCCTGCTGCCAGTCGACCATTCGATAGTGCGTCGGCAACGAGAATCTCCTGACTTACTGCAACCGGATTGTGAAGGTTCAAACAGATGATAGCAGTGCCAAGTTGAATATTCTTGGTTCTTGCCAAAAGATGTACGGCATATAAAAGAGGCGAAGGCAGATGGCCAAAATGTGCGTTTCGGTGGTGCTCAGAAAACCAGTAGAAGTCGATGCCTGATCTGTCGGCAAGAACCACCTGCCTTTCGATTTCAGCATAGAGATCGGCTGACGGAGTCTCGGCAGGTCCTTCAACATGCTCGGTTATGCCTATTAACAACCGATCTGAACCCATCAATTCCTCAAATCCCACGCCATGTCTCACATATTATCCGGTCTTATTTCGTCCTCGTTATAGTACCGTGCCACGTTTATACTTCGGCGTATGATTGACGCCAATTACACGGCCGTATGTTAGAAATGTGGAGTCGAAATTAGTTTGTTACCGAAAACAGTTAGGCATGTCTAACAATTCAGAATGGCAAAATCATGCGTAATCGAACATCCAGAACGGTCAACCGAGGCGATAACTCCCGAGGCGATGTTGGAGCAACAGCTCCACCGAATGCTTGGGGCGTTAGTCTTTAGGCATGACCCGGGTGGACCGTTTACAGAAATGCCAATAAACCAGATAAAATGTCTGCATATTGTCGCCGAGCATGAGGGCCTGAAAATGGTCGACGCGGCAAATATGATGGAGATCAAACTCCCAAGCCTTTCGCAGATTGTGGAGAAATTGGTCCACAAGAACCTGATTGAACGCCAACCTGACCTATCTGATCGACGAGTTGTAAGACTTGGCCTCACTCCATCTTCGCGGGAATTGATCGCCTCAAGTAAACGGAAGAGATCAGAGATCATTCTGGCAACGTGCCTAAATCTGTCCTCCGAGGAGATGCAAGTCATCACCTCCGCCTTAAGTTCACTGGCTGGAGCTGCCGAGAAGACATTCTCTGAAGCAAACAGCCAATCTGTTTCGTATCCTGATGAGCCAGACAAATTAATGGAGTGGATTAACCGGAAAAACCTTAGTCGCGCTCCATCGCAATAACTGAAAATCGTGAACCGCAGGTACTGACGCATCCGTCATCCAAATGAGCCCATCACCGAAATATCATCTTCAAGGTGAAAGTGGCAACGAAAAAGGAATTTGCACTTTATGAGAGCTTCAAAATGCGCCGTCGCAATTACTACTATTTCAATTCTCTCCGTCGTAACCAGTGGAATCGCTTTGGCGGGCCAGGGTGGCTCAAAGGATAAGAAGACTGCGGAGGTCGTTCAACAGGATCCTACGGCCGAATTAAACGGAGTATTGAACCTTGAAAAGTCGATCCTACTCGGTCTGAAGTACCAGAATACGCTGGGGATTGCATCCAGTCAGCTCGATTCCAGTAAGGCTCGACTGGTTCAATCTCGGTCTTCTTACTATCCGCAGGTTACACCTACCTATAATTACAACACGTCCAAGACGACCCAGAAGTTTAATGGTGTTACACAGACCGGCACGGTTGAGAGCGGTGTAACTCAGATCGGCGCAAGTATGCTGATCTTTGACTCTTTTAAGCGCGAAGAGAATGTTCTAGTCAGCAAATATGGGGTGAAGGGGTCTGAAGCAAACGTCTTTGACATCCGACAAAATGTGATCGTGAACATTACGGTGGCTTACTACGAACTCCTTCGAAAGAAAGAACTGGTTAGAGTCGCTCAGTCGAGCGTGGAGCGGGCTGACACAACTTTGAAGGCAACTCGCGCTTTTGCGGAGGCTGGAACGTCTCCAAGAAAGGACGTGTTGCAGGCAGAGGCCGATTACGACAACGCAGTTGTACAGCTTTCCATCTCGAAGAACGACGTCAAGATAGGCATGACGAATCTGAAGAACGCCATTGGAATTCTATCTACACTGCCAGTAGTTGTCGATGACGCTCCACTGCCCATCCCGGATGCCACGCCAGACGGCAAGACAACCTCAGATTATTTAAAACAAGCCTACGCAAATAGATATGATCTGAAACGAGAGCAGGCGTTCATTGATGCTGATCGGCATAGCGTAAAGGTCGCCCAGATTGGCGCCGGCGTTCAAGTTCAGGCTTCCGTTACGGAAGGATATAGAATTGATCCGAACCCGGGCGAAAATCGTGTATTTGCAACCGGTGTATCCTATCCACTCTTCGACGCTGGTTCCGCTCGAGCATCGGTTCGACAGGCAAAGGCGACTCTGGATCAGGATCGCAGGAGTCTTCAACTTTCCAAGCAGAACATTCTTTCGGATGTTGAGGCCAACTTCCTCACCCGAGAAGAAGCGAGATTGCGAATTGGAAGTACTACCAGCGCCGTAAAGGCCGCAAGAGAGAACTACAAAGCCGCCACAGAAGCCCAGAAAGAGGGCGCGGGCACCATCATTGACGTAATCACCGCACAAAACCTGTTGGTAACCTCCGAGACCAACGCGGTGCAGGCAGTCTACGACTACTACAATTCCGATGCTCGATTGCGAAGAGCAATCGGCACTAACGATCCATATCCTGGAGGCAAAAAACCTTGAAACGAATCCTTCCGATCGCAATAGTCCTTATTATTCTGGTTGGCGGCTTCTTCTATGGTAAGAAATTACTGGCAGTGGCGCCGGCAGCGGCAAAGACCTTTAAAGTGACAAAGGCCGAAACAGGAACAGTCAAAAAGACTGTCTCCTCAACCGGCACGCTGCAACCCTGGAGCGTCGTCGACATTAAGTCCAAAGCCGGCGGCAAAGTAGAGAAAATGCTGGTTGATGTTGGGACAGTGGTAAAAGTTAATCAACAGATCTGTACCATTGATCCGACTGACACCAAACTATCCTATGATCAGGCGAATGCAGACATCAAAACGGCAGACGCTCGAATTAATCAAAGCCAACTCACCGCTGCTCTTCAATCAAAACAGAGCGCGATTGGGGTTGATTCGGCAAAGGCTGCCCTTGATGCAGCAATCGCAGGGCGAGATGCTACTGCTGCTCGAGTCTCCACTGCGAAACAGCAGATGGAAGCGCAACCTGGCCTGACGAATGCGAATATCGACAGCTCAAAAGCCAATCTGGATAATAACGAAAAGCAGCTCGCCGAGATGAAGGAAGCAACCATTCCTCAAAGTCGCGCAACTGCAAAGAGCAATCTTGATCAGGCTAACGCAAACCTGACGAATGCAGAGTCGAATCTTGCCCGACAGGTAAACCTCGAACAACAGGGTTTTGTTTCCAAGCAAGTTGTGGACAATGCGCGCGCCAATCGCGATGTGGCCAAAGCCCAGGTCGAAAATACCCAGCGCAAGCTTGATACTCTTGGCCGCGAATTGGCTGCCTCCCTTGCAGCAATGGAAGCCCGAGTAAGTCAGGCGAAAGCCCAGCTTGCAAATACCACAGCGTCTTCTGCGGATATCAACATTCGAAAGAGTGGATATTTGGAAGCTGTCGCATCCTTGAAGCAAGCCGATCAACAGGTAAACACGGCCAAAGATAATCTGCGACTTGCAAAAGAGAATATGCAGAATGTGCCGATTCGTCAGTCTGATGTCGTATCTGCACAGGCAAGCCGAATGCGTGCTCAGGCAGGCCTGGTAAATGCCAAAGCAACCCTAGATCAGACTACGGTCACGGCCCCAACCGCAGGCGTTATCTTGAAGAAGTATGTGGAACAGGGCACGATTATTTCGTCCGCCCTCTCCTTCGCGGCGACCGGCAACAACATCGTACAAATCGGCGACGTAACAAAAATGTACGTTGATGTGACGGTCGATGAAACAGACATCTCAAACGTTGATGTTGGCCAGAAAGTCGATATTGCAATTGAAGCCTACTCCACGATGCCTTTTGAAGGAAAAGTGACCCGAATCGATCCGCAGGCAGTCGTAGAGCAGAACGTAACGAATATTCATGTTCGCGTGGAAATCGACAATACCGACACCAAGTTTCAACTCTTAAAGCCAGGAATGAACGCGACCTGCGAGTTCGTCAAGGACAAAAAAGACAACGTCGTCATGGTTCCCAACGAGGCGATGCACACGGATGACAACGGTAAAGCCTATGTGGAGATCGGCGTCGGTGGCAAACCAGTAGTCATTGATCCAAAAGATAAGAATCCCCCTGACGCGGGCTCTCTGGTCGATGTAAAAGTCACCAAGCGGGAAGTTGAGGCGGGCCTGGAAGGAAATGAAAACACGGAGATCAAATCCGGGTTGAAAGACGGCGATACTATCGTGGTTTCGTCTACTGAACCTGTTGTTCAGCAGGCAGGTGGAGCGATGGGTGGATCCGGACGAATGGGCGGCTTTGGCGGTAAAAAATAATGCTTAAGCCATCTA
>JBDUAM010000370.1:0-6681 GCA_040004655.1 Chthonomonadales bacterium
GCTCTGCTCGCCGAGGCCGCGCTCGACCAGCCACGCGATCACTGCCGTCTTGGCGATTGAATTCAGACTATCCGGCAGAGCATCTGGGCGCAGAACATCTGTCCTCGGCGATTCCATCTTCACGACAAATGGCGGCGCAGTACGAACAAACAATCCCGCTCGAACCTTCCCGTCCTGCATTAATTGGATCGGTAGAATGGAGGTCGGCGTCTCCTGCGGCAGGGTCACTCTAAACTGCACATCTCGCTTTTCACCGGGGGCCAGATCAAATTGTGCGGGAGATATTTTGGGTCCGATTCCCGCTGAGGCGACTGATCCAGGTACCGGAGCGACAGCAGAAGTATCTACATTTACCGACCAGCGAGATCGCTTGGGGGTCGTGTTGGCAATCGACGCCGTAACCATGAACGGATCGCCACCGAAGACGTTGAATTGGGGAGTTTCCATCTTCAATCCATCAGTTGCAGGTGACAATTTGACTAGAGCAATTCCCGTCTCTTCCAACGGAACCGGCACTTCAATGTTCTGCCCCGTTGCTATATTAGAAAGCGCGTCTGGGAACACTGGCAGCAAAGTCTCCAGGCCACCTTTAATTGCCCATACTTGTGCGTGAGTCGCTCCGCCCCATGGCAATGCTCGCACCTGAAGGCTTGCGACCTGAACCGTCCGTGCCCCGGGAGTTGGCATGGTGTGTCGCCAAACGAGAACGTAGACTTCGTTGGCGTCGCGAGATGCAATGGACTGAATGGCCGTCTCGTCACTTTCTGCGACCAACCGATTTCCACTCATTTTATCCAGCGCGATGACTGCGTTAAATTCCGGCTTCGGCTGATCGTCCCAGGTAATGAGTCCGGGGCGACCGTTCAATCTCGAAGTCGGGTGTCGCAGGTCTTTGGTGTCCACGACATCATCAAAAGCGAACTTCACATTGCCACTCTGCATCGCCGTTGCGACTTCGTTCAGCCGCAGCGCCGAAGCTCCCAACCCCTCCCGATCCTGCCCGGAGAATGACGGAGAACCGGTGATGATCACTTCCGGCAGCGTGAGTTGAAGCTGCTTCAATTCTGATTGCCAGGTCATCCACTGCTTGCTGTTGACCGACACATCCCGCAAGGTGACAAAATCAAGTTTCGCGGACGCATCTGTTTTCAACGCGGCAAGAAGTCCGTTTGTCCAGAGAAGGTCGCGGGTATCGGGACCGCCGACCTGCGCACTCGGAATCTCTGCCTTCACGGCACGCTGAAATGCACGTTCCATCGAAAGCCATTGGAACGGTGAATTCCACGCGCTCAAGCCGAGTTCCCACAATGTCGGCGGAGACTTATGATTGGTCTTGATCGTCTTAACGATCATCCCGATCATCGCACCGAACTCATTGAGGTCGCGAGGGAGATGAGAATCCTGCGCGTCACCCAACAACCGTGTCGGCATCGTGCTGAACGCGATCATGGGCTTCGCGCCACCCAGCTCAATAGCCGAGATCATCTGCTCTGCAAACCGCCAGTCGATGTTGAACCCGTAAGTTCCCGAGTTTGGTCGATTGGCGTCGAGCGGTGTAATCATATCCGGGCTGGGGAATGGGTCAAACCGAACGACCTTGATTCCCGCTTGCTTAATCCGTTTGGCGAGGGTCGCGAACGCCTCTTTGCCGCTCAATTGCTGGCTCTGTGAGACCATGTCGCCCAGTCGCGGCAATGGAGCGCCAGACTTGCCTGCGTCTACCATAACCTTCGCCGATGGCTTCATCTCAGGATCTGGGAGCAGGCTCACCGCCCCGATCATCGGCACATGTGCAAACACCAAACCGCTGCTGGTCGGCGTTCCCATGGTCATTTCACGAAAGGCGTAGAATGCCGGACGTGGCATCAGATTCTCTGTGCAGAGGCCCTCATTTTCAGCAACAGCTCTGCTATCGGCAGGCGCCGTATCAAGCAAGCTGCGATAGATCGCCAGCGAAATATAGGGTCGCTCCTGAAATGCTGCCAGCGTATCGCGAACAACCTTTGCCTGATGCTGCGGGCTGAATCCACCCCCTGCGCCAGTGAGCCCGACGCCCCAATCTGTCGCCCAGATCTCCTTGGCGGCATCCATGTTGCGCGATAGCAGGTCTCGGACTTGATCGAGCCAGTTGGTCTTGATGGCGCCGGTCTCATCGACCATCCGCATCGCGACACAGTCAAAATCTGCCTTTGCGCCTTCCTGATAGAGCGAGGAGAGGTAAGTCGAAGTGGCCGTAGAGAGCGAGCCAATGGCGATCTTTGCACCCAAGTCGCCCTGCTTTACGCCTTTAGCAAATGCCTTGAGCAACTCGGCGTAGCGCTTGGCATCCACTGCCTTTTCAGGCTGATCGAAGCACTGCCATGCCCGAAATTTCCCGTGGTAGCGCGTAGAGCAGGTCGCAACGAACTTCTGCAAATCCGGGTGAGATGAGACCCCGGGATAGAACAGTCGACCCGCAGGACCCGGTTCACTCGAGATTGCCCACGCCGGAGCATTAGAAATACGTACAATAGCAGGCACCGCGAGCGTATTCAGGTGCCGAATAAACTGATCGGTCCGTGCGAAATCGAGTTTCCCCTGCACCGGCTCAATCTCCGACCAGAGCAGATCGACGCGGATAACACCAGCGCCGGACCCCTTGATCAACTGATCCAGCCGCCGGGCGCGAGCGCCTTCATCTTTGTCCCAGCCTTTGAGTCCCGCACCGTCGCCCCAGTTGACCTGCACGCCAAAGAGCAGCGGGTTCAGCTTGCGAGTCTGCAGGTTGGAGAATCCAGGAAGTGAGCCGGGCGGACCCACGGGCGCGGTCTGGCTGTTTGCTTTCGGGTCGACCGGTGGGCCAAACGGCTTCTTCTTTGGTGGCGCTCCACCGAGTCCGGGAATCAGTGCCCGGGCACGATCCGCGTTGCCTTGACCGGTAAGAGGAGTTTTTGGCTTTACGGGCGACTTCTGCGCGATGGACGCTGAGCAGAAGGTAGCGGCTAACAACGAAAAAGTTATTAGTGAAACTCTCATTGAATGGCCTTCACAAACTGCGACGTGATCCACTCTGGCGCGGTGATAGCGGTGCCTACAACCACGGAGTCTGCCCCGGCCGCAAGAGCCTGCTTCGCAAACTCGGGTGAGTGCACGCGCCCTTCGCAGACGAGAAACGCATCGGGTAGAACTAGTCGCAGGTCGTGTATCAATTGCAAATCTGGTCCTTCGGTTTTTGTTGACATGGTTTCTGTCGTATATCCGGCCATGGTTGTGCTGACAATATCCGCGCCTGCCTCAAATGCGGCGATTCCATCCGCGTGCGTCGCGCAGTCAGCCATGACCAGCAGGTTCGGGAATTCCGTGCGAATGCGTTGAACCATCTCTGCAAACCCAATTGGTCGAGGTCGAAGCGTCGCGTCGATGGCGATGATATTTGTTCCGGCTTCCACTACTTCCAATACGTCCTGCCATTCCGGCGTGATGTAGACTTCGCTGTTCGCAATGTCGCGCTTCTTCAACCCGATGATCGGTAGATCCGTAATCGCTCGAATAGCGGCAATGTTTATCCCATGGTTCCCGCGAATGGCAACCGCTCCCGCGTTGATGGCACATTGCGCGAACGCCGCCAGGATATCCGGACGATCCATCGGTGACCCCGGAGCTGCCTGACACGAGACGATCAAGCCACCTCGCAAATTGTTTAACATCGCACTTCGGTCGATTTTACTCTCACTTCCCAACGATCACCGCTTCAAATCCTTGTGTTGTGCCGCAGCGACTTCCAGATTCAACAAACTATCTACGCTCAAACCTTTGCCCATCGACTGCATGGCCAACAATCCAGCGGCCACCGATGCCGGAACTCTCGGATAAACAATCTTCGCGCGCGAGGCAACACCCTGAACCACCTCCGAAAACGCCTCCCGAACAAACGGTTCCGCGCGGAAAACACCGCCAACCATTCCTACGACAACGTGCTCTGCCGACACCCCAAGTTCGGCGATCACGTGTCCGCCGAGCATCCCTAGAAGCACTCCCGCCTCTCGCAAAATGTCCGCGGCCGGTTGATCGCCATCAGATGCTGCTCGCCATACACCTTCTGAAATGCGCGCCAGATCAACCCGGGCGACGCCCTTACCATATAGCAATCGGTGAATGGCCTCTGCATCGGGATCAACCTTCAAAATCTGCGCCGAATACTCCAGCATCGGCGTGGGTTCAACGCGTCCGTCAGCTGCCATGGCGATCTGTTCCAGCGCCCGCAGCGCGATCCAGTAGGCGCTGCCTTCGTCGCCCATCAGGTAGCCCCAGCCACCCGCGCGAACCGTTCGGCCATCCCCGTCTCGCGCTATTGCCACTGACCCCGTGCCGCCGATTACGGCCAACCCGGGTCCGCCCAGCGTGGTCGACATCAGCGCGATCTCGCTATCGTGCCCGAGCATGATAGGCAGGTCGGGCAGGGCCTCTCTGCAGAGACTCTCCATCTCCGGCGAGCTGCCGGTCATTCCAAAATAGGACTGCAGAACCTCCCACTTCTCAACTCCGGCAGATCGAAGGGCGCCACCAACGGCATCTCGAATCGACTTCTTGATTCGGCTGACCCCGCCCGGTTCATGGATGTGGTTAGCAGGTCCACCGACGCCCGTACCGACAATCGCGCCATCCGCTGACAGTAGAACGGCCACCGTAGTCGACTGCCCGCCATCCACGCCAAGATAGAGATCAGATGGCATTAGACGGGGGTCCGACCCATGTAGCCATCTTCAATATAATGCCAGAAATCGAGACCAGTATCTGCCAGCTCCCAACAGAGAAAGACCTCTTCACCGTCGCGCCAGTGCGGAAAATCGACCAGACCGCGCTCGATATCCTTGATCTCAATGCCCGCTTCGGTAATCTCCTTAACCATCTCCTTGAGTTCCATGGCGCGTTCTTCAAATGCGACGGATTTGGGTGCGTGACCGTTCATTGCGATCACCTTCTTCACCCGCTCAAAGTCGTGGTGCAGCGTTTCCAACTCCAGATAGAGCGCCTTAATCCGGGAGAATTTCGCTCGCAAAACGGGCACCCACTCACGCGCCTCTTCCAGTGTAAAGTGTCGATCAAATTGGGCCAAAGTGTCATCCTGCTTGAGGTGGATTTGTACCCAAGAGTATAGCATTCCGTGTTTGCGCCTCGGGGCCGAGAATGGGGTATCGTTTACCTATCTCACGCAAAAGAGGCTCTCGTGACCTTCCCGATTCAGTCCGTTCGCGCGCAATTCCCGTCTCTCAACCGTAAACTTAGCTCCCCTGCTGGCGTAACGCCCATCTATTTCGACAACCCCGGCGGAACCCAGGTTCCCGAACGTGTGATCGATGCTGTTTCAGATTACTACCGAACCGCGAACTCTAATATCGGTGGATCCTTCGAAACGGGTCGACGAACGGATGAGATCATCCACCATGCCCGCACCGCCATGGCGAACCTTCTGAATGCACCGGGTACGGAGAACATTCTCTTTGGACCGAACATGACAACGCTTACATTTCATATTGCGCGATCCATTGCGGACCTCATTCAGCCCGGCGACGAGATTGTCTTGACCGACCTGGACCACGACGCAAACGTCACCCCGTGGACCGATTTGCAGGCCGATGGCGCGGTGATCAAGTTCGCGCGGATGTTGCCCGATTGCCGAATTGATCTGGACCATTACGCCTCCTTGCTCAACTCAAAGACCAAACTGGTCGCCATCACGCACGCCTCGAATGCCGTCGGCGTTATTCCGCCGGTTCATGAGATGACCCGCATGGCAAAGGGTGTCGGCGCGATGACGTTCATCGACGCCGTGCAGTTTGCGCCGCACGGGGTGATTGATGTCCAGGCGCTCGACTGCGATTTCCTGGCATGCAGCGCGTACAAGTTCTTTGGTCCGCACGCGGGAATTGTCTATGGCAAAACCGAACTTCTGAAATCGCTCAAGCCACACAAAGTCCGACCGGCGAAGGATATTATCCCAAATCGATGGGAGACCGGTACACAGAACCATGAATGCATTGCCGGAATAGGCGCCGCGGTTGAGTATCTGGCATCTATTTCTGGATCAATCGCGGGGTGTTCGCGAGAAGCGCTGGTAGCATCAATGTCCACCATTCGGACCTATGAGCAGTCGCTTTCTAGTGCATTACTCCAGGGACTAGGCTCCATTCCGAGCGTGACCATATTTGGTCCTGCAAATCCAGATGACGTTGCAGATCGACTCCCGACGGTTGCATTCAACGTCGCGGGGAAGTCGGCGGGAGAGGTCGCAGCGTCTCTCGGCGCGCAGGGCATCTTCAGTTGGAGCGGAAACTACTATGCCCTACGATTGATGGAGAGTCTGGGTTTAGAGGGTTCCGGAGGAGCGCTACGGGCGGGAGCCGTACATTACAACACGCTGGATGAGGTGGAACGCCTGATCGACGCAGTTAAAGCTCTCGCTTAAACCTATTGCGGATGCGGACGTTCAGGTCGCCACTGCTTGTCAATGAAAGTGGTGAGGTCCCACGCTTCCTGAACAGTCAACGCTCCGCCCGATCCGAATGGCATGTTGGCCTTCAAGAATGCAGCCATCTTATCCGGCTTTGCCCCGAGGCCTGCCCGATTGTTGAAAGAATGTTCGCCCCAGATCGCAGGTCGATAATAAGTATTGTGTTCATACCGACCCTCGCCCTTCGCCCC
>JBDUAM010000539.1:0-2011 GCA_040004655.1 Chthonomonadales bacterium
GTGCTCACGAAATCTTCGGATATTGGTAGAACCCATGCCGCCGCGTTAAAGGTCCTGAAATTACATGGCGGGCTCGAATCCATTGAGATCGTCGAGGCGCTTAACGCATCTCGACTCAACGCCGAAACGCGAACAGCAATCGACGATGCCCTCCCCCACATCCGCGTCAGAGCGCAGCATCAGCACAATGCTAAGATATTACTTCGACCATCACATGCCGACGAGAGTCAGAGCCTCCTTCGTCCGGCATCAAGTCCCGGCGATTCGGCTGGCGCCAACCTTTTACTGCCAGCCGAAATAGACCCACCCACTCCAACAGAATAATTCTGGCTGACGTCTTTCGGGCGATTTTCTACGACATGGTGTATCATCCCCATGGCCTAGCGACGTCACAACCAGCCATGACGAATGTTCCAAGGAGAAATATCGACTCAATGCCAGACGCAATCATCCCGCTAAGCACACTCACTGATTGGGAAGCAAAACAGGTAAAGACCGCCGCAAAGAACCGAAAAGCTAGTGCGACCAATGAGCTTGCCTTGCTAATTCAGGGCGGCCTGAATATTCCCTCGAACAGAGTTCAAGCTGCGGCGGAAACCATTCTTCAAGCTAAACCTGCCGGATCGTCGGACATCTACATCGCGACCATCGTGTGTCGACTTTTGCCACCTGATTCGCCATCCGCAGATGCCGTTTGCAAAAAGATTGCCGAATTGATTGCGGGAATTACAAGCGCCGAAGCAAAGTCGGGCTGCACTACTGGCATTGTTGAGCTGATATTCGCGTTTATTCCGGGATCAAATGGGCCGTTCACGTCATCCAAATCCGGCAACGCGCCTTACTATGCACAGAGCTGTTTACGTGTGGTTAACGCACTTCGCTCAGAGAATTCCACCGGTGCATTTATCAAAATTTACTCAGCATCCCTCGCAGGAGCCGTGAAGAATTTTGCGGAAGAGATTAATCAAGCAGTGCCAGACTGGATGAATCTGCTTGCAACCAAAAAGGTTCGTGAACTCAATAGTATCGAGGCCAAGACGCTGGTACGCTCGCTGAACTGGTCCACTCCGACCACGGCAAACAAAGTGATCATTCTGCAGACGCTGGCAACAGTAGGGAACGAATCCACACTGGCCATACTCAAGGAGTTGGTCGATCCGAAGAAACTGGCTCCTGAAGTCGCTTCACAATACGAGAAGACGATTGCCGCCCTTGGCGGTTAGCTTCCCTTTGTAGCTTCGGCGTGAGCTTTGGCATCGGCATCAGTAATGGCGTAGCCATCGTCCTGAGGATGGTAATCAAATAGTTTGCAGGTGTCGGTGATGTCGAGTCCGCAGTAACGGTTGTTGCTGATGCCGTGGGCAATGGCGAATGTGATGTTCGGCGTGACGATGCATCGATCAAAGAGGTGGCAGAGGTCGCGGTCACTAACGAAGAAGCTGTTCCAGAGGTACGTAGTGTCCTTATTGATGCCAGAAACCGGACCAAACCCGCCAATACGCACGGCGATCACTTCCAACCCCTCTTCGGCGGCAAAGTAAGCTCCCAGCGACTCCCCAAACGCTTTACTCGCACCATAAACGTTCTTGGGGCAAGGCGCATCTTCCGGTCGAACCTGGTGGGAACTCGGATAGCCCAGAACGGAGTTGACGCTGCTCGCGAAGATCACGCGCTTCACGCCCTCATCCTTCGCGGCGCGATAGATGTTGTAGACAGCCTTGAAATTCGCATCGATCAAATCGGCATAGAACTCTGCATAAACTCGGGGGTCGGCAGCGAGGTGCAAAACTACATCCATGCCTTTGCAGGTCGCAACAGCCACTGCCGGATCGGCCAAATCGCCAACGACAGTATCCTCACCATCCGCATCCGGCACCGGTCGAATATCCATCAACCTCACGTCATATCGATCCCCTACATGTTTTCGATAGGCAGACCCGATATTCCCCGTGGCTCCGGTAATGGCGAGGCGAAGTTTATCTGACATGGACAGGCTCCCAAAAAATAATTT
>JBDUAM010000363.1:0-2010 GCA_040004655.1 Chthonomonadales bacterium
GCAGTTAACGGAAAACTGATCCGAGGCCTTCGCGATGACACTCTCCGTGAACGACTGTTTATTCTCTTGCAGGTTAGCGAAGCTCCTCACGGTATCGCGGCAACGCCTATTGGTCAAGTTGCAAGTCGATTTGGTGGGGCGCTAAAAACCAGCCGAGCGAAGAAGAAGTAGATCAAACCATGCTAAAACCCCTTCGCGAAGACCTCGGTCTAAAGTTAATCTCAATTGTCGCATCGGTTGTGCTGTGGTTCTATGTCACAGCAGACCGCTATCCGTCGACCACCGTAACCAGAACAGTTGCGGCAGAAGTCGTTAAAGTGGGTCTGGCGCCGGTTGACATTGTGGTGCGACTGCGATCTGATCCAGTTAGCGTGGATATCACGGGGCCAAAGGGTGTAGTCGAAACCATTAACGATGGCGACGTGAAGGCAGAAGTGGATCTCCGTTCAGCCCGAGCAGGGACTAACCAGATAAAGATTTCGCGATATAAGCTTCCTCCAAATTCGACTGATGTAGAGGCTAAGGGGCGTCAGTATGTCATGGCAGAGATTTTGCCTCGAGCCAAAAAATCATTCCCAATTCAGCCACAAATCAATCAGCTTGGCAGTACTATGTCCAAATATGGCACGCCTAAGCTCTCATCCGAATGGGCATCGGCGGTCGGAGCACAGGATGACATCAAAAGAATCGCGAAACTGGTCGCCATTGTGGATGCAAATGGGGGAGCAGTTAGCCTTGATACGCCGATTCGACCAATTGACCGGGACGGCCTTGAAATCAGCGGCGTGGAGGTTCAGCCTTCATCCATTCATGTGGACCTTACAGCTCCGGAAGCGCCTTCTTCGAGAGTGTTGCCTGTTAACATTCCGCACAAAATTACGACCGCTCCAAACTTCATGATATATGAAATTCAGGTTGAGCCTGCGCAGATTTCGGTTATGGGTCGCATGGCCGTTGTGTCCCAGATGGCAAATGTGACTACCGAAGAAGTATCTGGTGCGGGCTTACAAGCTGATCTGGATCGAGTCGTAAAAATTGTTTTGCCGGCAGGCGTTACAACAGTGGATGGCCGAAAGACCGTTCATGTGAGATTCCGGGTCAAAGAGGTCTCTGCCGCCTCTCCAACTACTACGGATTAAGGTGCGTCTATTACTTGCTAATTGATACCCATTGCCATTTGAATCATGAAAACTTCGAATTAGATCTACTTCAGACTGTCGAACGCTCTTTGTCAGCGGGAGTTGAAAAGTCCATAGTTGTAGGATTTGATTTAGCCTCGAGTCGACGGGCCGTAGAACTTGCTGATCAATTCCCCACTATTTATGCGGCGATTGGTATCCATCCTACAGATTGCAACCAGTGGAATTCAACCATTGCAGAAGAATTCAGGTCACTGTCCAAAAATCCAAAGGTAGTTGCTATTGGTGAAATCGGGCTGGACTACCATCATGGCTCCAGGGGTGATGAACAGCAGACCTACGTATTCTGTGAGCAGATTGATTTGGCAGTGGAACTGGGATTACCGATCATCATTCATTGTAGAGAAGCATATCCAGAAACGCTGAAAATGCTTAGTCAACGTGCAATGGGTAAAACGGGTGTGGTAATGCACTGCTTCGCTGGGAATATGACCGAATTACAACGCACGATGGACATCGGATTTTATGCTGGGTTTGGCGGGGTGATTACCTTCAAGAATGCCCCGCAAAGTCGAGATTGTTTGGCAACATGCCTTCCGGACAAGTGTATTCTGGAGACAGATGCGCCATACCTGGCGCCGGTCCCTTTCAGGGGCAAAAGAAATGAACCTTCGTATACAAGAGTAGTTGCGCAAGCTGCAGCAGAAATCCGAGGAGTAAAATTCTCAGAGATATGCGAACAATCAACTAATAATGCTTTGCGATTGTTTCCTCGGCTATCAAGCGTAATTTAAGTCCGGTGGAAATCTGGATCGACCGATGCCATTTTGTATTCTGATAGAACTTCTTCCACACTGCCATCCATCCGGAT
>JBDUAM010000148.1:0-2006 GCA_040004655.1 Chthonomonadales bacterium
TAAGCGCGGAGTGTCTCCTCAGTCAGCTTGGCAAAAAGTAAAATTTGATCGCCACTAACTCCGTCACTCAGATATAGATCGCTTCCGTTTGGAGTCCAGACTTCCAATGATGACGCCGTAATCCCGGCCCCCAATTTTAGAATAGGCGTAGATTCATCCGATAAGAAATCCTCGTATACTTCTAGATGACCATAGCCTTGATTGAATACGAAGGTGTCACTAGTAGAGTTCCCTGCTTCGAAATCGTTTCCGCCTTTGCCGTCGAAGTAGTTAACTACTCCATTTCCACGCAGGTCGTCATCGCCCGTAGTACCGTCGATTGTTTCGAGCACTTGAAGTATCTGTGCGCGACTGACGGTGATCCCATTAGAAAACTGGAGAGGCCCAATCTGATGCTGACTTGCTGTAGCCGTCCAATAATTTGAAATGGTGATGGTCGAGTCACTGTCGGAATTAAGTTGTATAACTAAATCGTTTGCCGACGTGCCATAGGAATAAGTTACCTGCGAGGGATCGATTCCCGCGCCGAATTGCAACGCATCCGTCCAAGCGGAGGTGGTGCTTTCTGAAATGGTCTCTGATCCCTCTCCGAGCTTGAACAGATATGTTTCATGCCCTGTTCCACCTATGGCCAAGGTTGTGCCTGCTCCACCCTCAATTGTGTCCGCACCGCTCCCGCCTCTTATAGTGTCGTCTCCCGCACCACCAGTTAGCGTGTTGTTGCCCGATGTTCCTTGTATAAACGTATCGCCGAATCCTGCAGCAATGCTGTCGTTACCGTCCGATCCTATAAGTGTGTCTGTTTCGCCATCAGGGTTAGGTGTTATTGACGCCTGCAAAATTTGAGAAGCTCCCCAAATCGTCCCGTCTGCAAATTGAATGGAAACCTCACCGCCGTTTGAAAAATATCCCTGCACCTGCAGCTGAGGATCTTCCACATTCGATAGCAACAGGTTTCCGTTGACATCGCGCACAATGAGATTCGACTCGTTCAACCCGCCCGCCAGTTGTACGGTCGTACCGCCGGTGTTGGCCTGAATCGTATCCAACCCTGTCGCTATACCAACAATGAAGGTCGCATGGCCGCTTCCTTCAACTACGAGGGCGTTGCCGCTGCCTGCCTCTATTGTGTCATTACCAGAACCTAGGTAAATCGTCGAATCTCCGCCTTCGACTTGTACATACGCGTTTCCGTCACCGGTTTGAATATTATCGTTACCCTCGGCTACGATCGTGTCGTTACCCGTACCTCCGTAGATAGTCGAGTTTCCCGTACCTGTAGTAATATGGCTGTTACCGTTACCTGTGTAAATTACGTAGTGGCCAGAACTACCTACGATGACGTCATTACCACCCGAGCCATAAATGTAGTTAGTTCCGGAACCGCCATAGATCGTATCTGCGCTAGCGGCATCTAAGCCTGCCCAATTGGCAACGGTGCCGGGGCTCATGTCGGCATAGATGATTTCAGTGCCTCCCCTCCGTAAATCACGTCAGCTCCAGCCCCGCCCACCAACACCTCATCAACCACACCCACCATCGGATCAGACGGGACGCCTCCAATGAGAGTGTCGTTACCGCTATTGCCAACGAGAACGTCGTACCCCGTCGCGCCGATTAGCTCGCTGCCAGGCAAAGTATTGGAGTTGTCATCCAAACCCGAATCCAAGGAAGAGCCCAATAACCCCACTGGAGCGGCATAAGTCCCATCAGTTTGGAACAAATCAAAATAGATTTGAAAATCACTCGGATCTGAGAGGCTCGGTATCGACCAGTTTGGCTCTGAGGATATGCCCAACCCTCCAGCCCCAGTTCCACCAGTGCTCAACCCGCTTTTTTTATTTCCCCAGAATGAGAGCCCCGCGATTTCTATAGCAAAAGGGTTGAAACCAGTGGCGTCATTGGATCCAGCTACCAGCGTATCAGCACCCGTACCGCCATAAATCACGCTGTTCTGGGTTCCACCTTTCAGCAGTGCAGTAGCACCACCACCGTCGATCGTGTCG
>JBDUAM010000556.1:0-6623 GCA_040004655.1 Chthonomonadales bacterium
GTACAACCCAGCCGACGCCCAGCCGACGGTCGATACGCGCGCAACCCCATGCGTATGCAGCACTACTACCAATACCAGGTCATCATGAAGCCCTCCCCGGATAACATCGTCGACCTCTACCTCGGCAGCCTCGTAGAGCTCGGCATCGACCCACTCGCACATGACATCCGCTTCGTAGAAGACGATTGGGAAGCCCCGACCCTCGGCGCACAGGGAGTCGGCTGGGAAGTCTGGCTCGACGGCACCGAGATCACGCAGTTCACGTTTTTTCAGCAGATGGGCGGAATCGAGTGTAAAACGGTCTCTGCGGAAATCACTTACGGAACTGAGCGCCTCGCTTGCTGCCTGCAAAAGGTCAATAGCGTCTGGGACATGGAATGGGCGCACGGAGTCACCTACGGCGATACGGAAAAAGAGTCCGAAAAGCAGCACTGCGTCTACAATTTTGAACAGGCCGACGTCGACATGCTCTTCAAACTCTTCGACATGTACGAAGCAGAGAGCAAGCGCATCGCTGGCGAAGGTCTTGTCTTCCCTGCATTTGATCTCGGATTGAAATGTTCGCACATCTTCAACCTGCTCGATGCGCGTGGTAGTATCTCTGTAACAGAGAGAGCGGCTTATATTAATCGGGTTCGAGCGCTTTCTCGAAGTAGTTGTGTGAAATATTTGGCGCAACGCGAAGAACTTGGATTCCCGCTGTTAAAGTCTGCTTAATTGACTCACAGACATATCGGAGGCGTGCCATGAGAATCATCTTGGTTGTTTTCACACTGGCCCTGATCGCGGCTTCCCTTGTCTCTCCTCAATTCTTGATACATGCTCCCGCTAAATCAAGAACGCTTCTCCCAGACCTACAGATCGACCAGTCCCAGTACATCGGCTCCAAAAAATGCGCCGAATGCCACAAAACGTACTACAACTCCTGGCAGGATTCCGCGCATAATAAAATGATCCGTGCTGCTGTTGCAGAAGGTCCAAACAAAAACATCCAGGCCGATTTCAGTATTCAAGACCCTAACCGTCCATGTGACCTGAAAGACGTCAAATGGGTAATCGGTCATCGCTGGAAACAGCGATTCATTGGCGTGGTCAATGGCGAGGAAGTCGTCTTCCCGGGACAGTGGAGCATCCAGGATAAGAAGTGGCAGCCCTACACGGCAAAAAGCGACTGGTGGTACCCACAGCACCCTGATTGGAAAACGCGTTCCAATTTCAAACTATGTGCAGGCTGTCATAGTACGGGTGTTGATCCTAAAACCCAGACGTGGGCCGAACAGAACATCACTTGCGAAAGCTGCCATGGACCCGGTAAGGCGCATTCCGCAAAACCCGCGGTCGATAACATCGTCAATCCAAGCCGACTAACAACCGAGCGATCCATGGAGGTCTGCCTCACTTGCCATCAGGCAGGCAAACCGGATGTCGCCGAATACGCTTGGGCAGTTGGCTATCAGCCGGGCAAGAAACTATCGGACTACTGGCACGGATTTGAACCGGTTGCAGGCAAGCAGACCTCCGAATTCTGGGATAACGGAACCGCTCACAAAAACCGCATTCAGGGAAACACATTTGTCAGGAGCAAGATGCATGCCGCTGGCTTGCAATGCTCAAATTGTCACGATTCGCATGGCTCAAAGTTCATCTCCATGACCATCAAGTCGCCGGATACAAACGCTCTCTGCACCTCCTGCCATGGACCCGGAAAGCAGGTAGGACCAAACTTCAAAGACATCAGCGACCACACGCATCACGTGGCAGCGAGCACGGGCAGCCGATGCGTGAACTGCCACATGCCAAAGACCGGGGAGAACTCCGTCGGCGGCGAATCGCGTGATCACACCTTCAATTTTGTGCCACCAACTGTCTCCGTGGGCAAACCAACACCTAATAGCTGCAACATTTGCCATAAAGACAAGACTGCGGAGTGGTCCATAGACTTCGTCAAGAAGTGGTATCCCAAACTGCCACCCGAAGTCAACCGGGTCTCTTTGATAACGAAAACAAAATGACCTCTATATCTATCCGAACCAGACGGCGACGAACCCAGACAATTAAGCTTGGGATCGTCGCCGTCGTCTTTGGTATCGGACTAACCTCAGTTTGCGCACAGGGTTTTTCAGTCTCCGGGAAGTGCATGGAACCCAACCTGCAAGAAGGGGAGAGACTTCTGTCAACGCCAGTTCCATACTGGTTCTCAACCCCAGGTCGTGGAGACGTTGTCGTATTTGAATCGCCTGGCCTGCACAGTCAGACATTTGTAAAGCGCGTCATCGGAATACCAAACGATGAAGTAAGAATTCGAGCGGGAAATGTTTACGTAAACGGCAACAAATGTGATGAGCCGTACCGCAAGAATATCGCAACGGGTGACTACGGTCCAGTAAATGTTGAAAAGGGGAAGCTGTTCGTTCTGGGGGACAACCGCGACAAAAGCAATGACTCTCGAACCTGGGGGCAACTTCCAATTTCTCAGGTCAAATCAAAAGCCGTGGGCCTATATTGGCCACCATCCAGCTGGAGACTGTTGTAAAAAAGGAGACTGCCAATAAAAGTAGTCTCCTTTTGCAACAGTAAAAACTATCTTGCGCCCATCGGTACAAACTTCAGGTCTCGCGGACCCACGTAAACCGAGTCTGGTCGAATGATCTTCGTTTCGTCCATCTGCTCGATCATGTGCGCCGTCCATCCACTGGTTCGACCAATAGCAAAGATCGGAGTAAAGATCTCCGACGGAACACCCACAGCATGCAAGATGAGTGCAGCATAGAGTTCCACGTTGGCGTAGAGGTCTCGACCCGGCTTCAACTCGGAGAGTACTTTCACCGTGGTGTTCTCCACAGCTTGCGTCAGCTCAAGCAGATGCCTGTCACCGGTAATCGCAGCCATCTTCTCTGCTGCGACCGTAAGAATGGCAGCCCGAGGGTCACGCACTTTGTAAATGCGATGTCCGAAGCCCATAATGCGTCTACCTGCGCCCATCTCGGTTCGAATAAAGCTCTCGGCATTTGCGACGGAACCAATTTCGTCCAGCATCTTCAAAACGGGGCCTGGGACTCCGCCATGCTTCGGACCCTTGAGCGAGCAGATCGCCGCCGTAATGGCAGAGACCATGTCTGAACCGGTGGAGATAACAACTCGACCCGTAAACGTAGAGGCATTCAGCCCGTGTTCGCTGACGGCGGTCATATAGGCATTCAATGCGTCAACACGCGCCTGGGATGGCTCAACACCCTCAAGCATGTAAAGAAAGCCCTGTGCAAGTCCGTGCTCCGGTTTCGGGTGGACTATCGGCAGACCCTTGTTAATTCGATACGAGTGCGCCACAACAGCAGGAATTTGCGCCTGAAGCCGAGCAGCACGTAAAAGATTGCCTTCTTTCGAAAAGGCGTCAATCGTAGTATCGCCAATAGAAAGCGCGGAGGCGCCGATTCTGAGTACGTGCATCCCGTCCGTTGCTTTGGAAACTGCTTGAAGAGTAGCGATGGCCTCGGGCGATAGTTCGCGGGCTTTTCGCATCTCATCTGACAATTCATCGAGTTGGGATTGATTTGGCAGCTTGCCGTGCCAGAGCAGGTACGCGACCTCTTCAAAACTTACATTGCCAGCGAGTTCGCTGATATCGTATCCCCGTAGGGTAAGTTTGCCCTTTTCGCCGTCAACCTCTGCGATATTTGTGGCCGCGGCAACAACACCTTCTAGTCCACGTGCAATAATCGGTGCGTCGTTGCTGCCTTCCGAACTACTCAAGTTCGCCTCCATACGAGAAATTGGAATGTCCAATGCCGAAAAAATCATCTTGAAACCCGTTCATTATAGCCCTTCCCACACTCCATTTGCAACGTAAATTTCGTTTGGGTATACTTTGCCAAATGCATCTTCCTTTCAGAAAATATGTTGTCGTCAACATGATTGTTTTGGCCGGATTAATCTCCGTACCCGCCGCAAATTCCTGGAGTGATCCGTTAACTTATGCGCAGATTACTCGAGTAACACAACACAGGTTAAATGAATACACAGTTGGCTTCATCAATAACCTCGATACTTTACGTACGCTGAAAGGTAATGGGACTGCGCCTATCCCCGACAAAGAGTGGATTGGACGGATGAAAATCGTATCACACACTATTCAAACTTTGGTATCCAACCGCGCTTTCGGGAATAGGTTCCTTGAGATCGTCCTGAAGGATCAATCCCCGCCAAACATAAAAAGATGGAATCTAATTAAGAAAGTATTTTTCGGCCTTGGAAATAGGAAGAGGGTAATCGATACTATCATCGCAAAACCTCTCTTGACCCCTGTAGGCAAAGACGTTGCTGAGAGAGAATACCGATCAACATTGGACAACCTCAACACCATCATCGGGCTTATGCGCGATCTACACCCTTAGCGTCAACCCCAAAGCAAATCAAAAACAAAACGACCACCCATATCTGGGTGGTCGCAATTCGGTTTAGGCCATCTATTTTCCGATGCTCGGCGGGCGAGCCGTAATCATCGGTGCAAGAATTGGCGGACCACCCAGGCCATAGGCTGACAGGCCAAAGAAGTAGCACGTCTTACCGCAACAAGCACAACTGGCAACTACGGGGCCACTTGGGTGCCTCTGGTTTGGAGCCTGATGAATTCCCATCAAACACCTTGGATACTGGACAATCTTACGGACACCACCCATAAATCTGGCCTTTCATAATCAAAGTCCGTTAGCGCCAACAGACGAATCACACTACATTATACGCGATTCGATTACGTATCAGACTCGATGTGAACAGTCCTTGTTCCGACTTTCCCAACCTCGGGCAAGATTTAACCGAAAATTATTTCTTCTTCGGTGCCCTCACAGCTCCCGCCATCCCACCCATCATGCCCTTCATACTCTGCAACTTTGCGCCAGATGGAGGTACAAACTTAAATACGCTATCTGACAGCGGATCGTTAAGCTTTTCACTTTTTACCAACAATTCCGATGCCATCGACATTGGACCCTGTGGCCCTGCATTGATCTTGGACACGGTCGTCATCTTCAAAAGATGGTAATTCGACTTGGCTATAAAGACATTGGTCGTCTGTGTAGATCCGGTTTTTCCCGCCGGCATAGACAGTGATAGAGAGAAAGCATCTTTACCATTGACTTTGACAACTCCATTCAGCTTCCACTTGGAGCCGGAATTGGCCGTTAACGATTTAGTAAAGTCAAACGGAGTAGAACTTCCGGCCTTGCTCGGCTGCTCGGAATAAGTATTCAATGATTTCATGTAGGTGATCATCTTGGTGCCGTCATTATAAACCTCTACATTTGCCATCGCAGCGCCCATTGCCATTAGTCCTGTTGCCTGCCCGGTCGGCGATATCTTCATCATCGACTTCTTGCCGGCAATCTTTGCTTCTACGTTCAGCATCATTGAACCCTGTGCACCCATATTCTGAGTCATACTCATTACCGCCTGGTAGGTCTTCGCGCCCTTCATAACGGCCTGATTCCTCGTGATGATCTCCTGTGGCGTTTGCGCATAAACGGTAGAACTCACCGCCAGAAGCGCCATTCCGATAATGGTGGTCGACTCCACATATGTTGATTTCAAATAATTCTCCTTGATGGTCCTTAGTCTTCTTCTTGTTTTAACAGGTCTCTCAGATTAGGCGTGATAAAGCGGGCCAGAAATCTTTCAGGATCAGTTACGTGGAAAAACAGATTTGCTGGTTCTGTTGTAAGCAGCGCTAAAACTCGATCAGCATCTTCCGGCGATGCCTCGGCAACATGAACAAACTCTGTATGCGCTACGCCTATCAACTTTGAAAAGGAGTAGAACGCCATCCCCCATACGCTCGTAAGTCCCGGATCGGTGAAGAGGAATATCTGTTCGTTCAGGGTAATCGTTCGGGCAAATCGCTCGTCGTGCTCTTCGAACATAACTTCCAAAACATCTTCATCTGCATTGTAAATCAATTCGAACGAGCGCATTCTATCTCCACTTTTTGATACCTCGACCAATGCATAAGTGTAACACTCCCCATTACGTTTAGTCAAACCAGGGTCGTAGCTGCAGAATAACTCACGTCCATCCGTAGGGTTTCAAAGAATTCATGGGAATCGTGGACCATCGTTAATTTAGGTACAGGTTAAATCGGTCGTCTGTAAAAAAAGCGACCACCCTTTTCAGGATGGCCGCCTTCAATATCAACTAAGCCCGCTTGAGCAGCGTTACGCGCCCAATCGGAACCCACTCCACAACAAGAATGTCCCCGTTGTGCAGGAATTTCGCGCCGTGCGGATGCACGAACTTGCCCGGAATGAAGTCCTTGCGAGGATGCCCTCGGAGCGCGCTCGGATCGCCGTCACCGAGCATTGTGATCACCTTGTTATCGCCATCAAGCAGAGTAATTACGCTTTTTAGGTCAGGAATCAGCATCATGTCGCCGTAAGTGTGGAAATGGCACGGTTGCCGCATTCCGTCATTGACAAACTTGATGTGCTTGCCGTCCAGCGTGAAGTACTGCAATCGACTATTTGCGCGATCCGCCACCACCACCAGCGGCTCTGAACCACGAGTATCAACCCAGATACCGTGAGCATTCAGTACTTTGCCCGGCTCTTTACCTTTGCCGCCAAACGCTTGAATGA
>JBDUAM010000504.1:0-1992 GCA_040004655.1 Chthonomonadales bacterium
GGCGGCGGTCCATCGCTGGCGGTTGGCATGGCGCGAATTTTTGCAGGAATTCTCGGCGGCGGACTAATGGCCTTCTGGTACCACTTCGCGATTATGTTTGAAGCCGTGTTTATTCTGACGGTTCTCGATTCCGGTACCCGCGTGATTCGGTTTGTTATTCAAGAGTTATTGGATGATTTGAGCGTTATTCGCGGGGGTGTAGAAGGGGAGATTCGGACTCCTGCTGTCTGGTTGACCAGCGGATTCGCCGTAATCGGGTGGGGCGCCATTCTCTCGTGGGGCATTCTTGACGCGCAGGGCGGCACGCGGGCTCTCATTCGAATGTTTGGCACTGCAAATCAGTTATTGGCTGTAATAGCTTTGACCCTTGCCACCGTAATTATGTTAAAGAAGCATCGCAAGTTTGCGTGGGTGACGGGCATACCTGCCTTAGTCGTTGCCACCATTACCCTCACGGCATCTACCATGACTATTTTTTCGTCTGATCCACGGGTTGGCGCCATGGGAGCAATTGCGGCTGCCTCTAAATCAGCGGCATCGGGAGTAAGCGCAGGGGTGGTGTCGGCAGCAAATGTGATTATCAAGAACGCGTACATAACCGCCATGCTGACGGGGATTCTGTTGGCAGTGGTGTTGATGGTGCTATGGCTATCCATATCTGAAATCAGAAGAATCCTGCATATGCCAGTAACCGGCGAGCCTACGTCATGATGCGCAAATTCTATTCCAACTTCGTAGACCTATGGCACGGACTGTTCTCGCTCTCCACTACGGATGCCCCGGCTGACGAAGATTATCGCAAGACCATTGAAGAGCGGTACTCCAAGCCTCGCCGATGCTGCTGACATTTCAATCGCGAGAATAGGTAAAATGTAGTGCCCGAGAGGTCGATCCTCTCTGTATCCGAATTTAAGGAGACTTACATGTCCACACGAACCACAAAGATGCGCGGCAATGAACTTGCCCTTGGCGGCCCTGAGCTGAAAGTAGGGGAGACCGCTCCAGATTTCAAACTTCACCAGCGATCTCCCGACGGTCTGAAGGACCTCACTCTCGCCGATTTCGAAGGTAAGACTCTCATCCTGAGCGTGCTCCCTTCACTTGACACACCGGTTTGCGAACTTCAGACTCTAAAATTCAACGAAGAGATTGTTGGACTGCCGTCCACGGTTGAAGTGTTGACCGTAAGCATGGACCTTCCATTTGCACAGGCACGCTTCTGCGGCGATAAGGGTACCCATCACATCCAGACTGCTTCAGATCATCGCGACGGCTCATTTGGAAACGCCTATGGCACCCTCATCGAACCGCTCCGACTCGAGAGCCGGGCAGTCTTCGTCATCGGCCCGGACGCTATCCTCAAGCATGTTGAATATGTGCCAGAAGTGACCGATCAGCCGGATTACGACGCAGCGCTGGCTGCCGCCCGAGAAGTAACCAATTAAGTCCGAAATGGCCCGGGCCAGTAAATTGCCCGGGCCAGATCATCAGTCCAATTCGTCCCCATTTGAACAACCCCAAATGTCTTCCACCACGCGAAATCGCAACCGAATTCTTCTGGCTCTCATCTGTTTTGTAAGCTTCTGCCTGCGACTCGGGTCGGTGGGTCTCTTCGATTTCAACGAGGGGTTCTACGCGCAAGTCTCTAGAGAGATGGCCCTGCGAAGCGACTACATCACGCCTCGAGTAAACGGCCTCTTCTTCTTCGACAAGCCGCCATTCGCGCTCTGGCAGTCCGCAATCTCGATGAAGTTATTCGGCGCAACCGAGTTTGCTGCACGCTTCCCGGTTGCTATGGCAGCCATCTGCCTCGTGATCGCGGTCTACTGGTTTGGCGCAAAGTTCTTCAGTGAACGTGCAGGCCTGTTTGCCGCCGCCATAGTCGCCATGAATCCGATGATGATCGGGACCGCGCGTCAGTTGACCATGGACATTCACCAGACACTCTGGTTTGCCGTTGCTATGATGGCGTTCTTTATCGGCTATCAGGGG
>JBDUAM010000181.1:0-6603 GCA_040004655.1 Chthonomonadales bacterium
CAGATTTCGGTAGCTTACTCGGTAGTGTTGCCGGTGGTTAGTTTCCAGACGTTAGCCTCCGGAGTATCTGTAATAGGACTTCAGAGGCTCGGAAAGGCCAATTCTGCAGCGCGACGTTCTGTAATAAGAACAAGCTCAAATGTTCCGGTCGATAAGCTCCTGGGCATTGTCAGATGGGGCTATTGTGAGCCGGACACTAGTAACCTGCTTTCGTTTATAGAGAAGGGGTGGGATTATTTTCGAAGCTCCGGCAAAGTCATCGATTATCCCGATCTCCCAGAAGGCAGGCACTTGGAAGTCTGGGTTAGGTGGCGAGTTGAAAACATAAATTGGTTGTGTGTGTTCGATTGACTCTTGGCGATCGGTAAATTAGCCCGCTGAATTTTATATGCGGAACCACTTTGAAGTTATTGTGTTGAGATAGAATATACATATGTGTTCTATATCAAATTGGCTTCGGGGTGACTTGCAGTGAAAAAACGTTTCGCGGCTCTTTGCACTGCATTTGGTGCTCTTTTATTAAGCAGTCCTAGTTTTGCTGAATCTCTTGGAGACAAAAACGACTATAAAACGTCATCTTCGCAAAATCGCTCGGAGTCTCCATCTCCAAGCCCGCTTAAGATGGCACATGGCGGCGGTCCGACTATCGTTCCTGTGCCACGGCGGGGTAACAAGTGGGTTGAAGAATCGAGGGCGCGGGCGGTTGAAGCTCGCAAATTAAATCGTTCCGAAAAATAATTTTGTCACTTATTGTAGACATCGGGGCGCGTCGGTCGAACACCGTCGACGTGTACCCATGCGCGTGTAACACAATTAAATGAAGTAGGGGTGAAGTGCGCGTAAAAGGGCATGGGTAGGGCATTTGGGAGTTTCAACAGATGCTGGTTTGGGTATATGAAATGTTAGCGAAACACTGTTCATATCGAGGTCAATCATGCAAACAATCGACGTCCCGCAAACCATTTCTCTGTTGTTGTCCCTTTCTCAAACCCTTATGCCCTTTATTCTGATTTCTCTACCTATTCTCATTTACATGAATTTCGTCAATGGACAATTCGCGAAACTGAGCAAGCCGGTACTGATTGAAGTTGCTGCGGACGCTGCCCCGGCAAGAGCGAAGCCGTGTCACTACACTGCGAGCGCTCTGGTTCCCCCTCCGCCTCCTATGGCTCAGTAAGGTGGAATCATAAGCGGCACCTCATTTTAATTCGCGATAATTAATTTGGGGTAGTCTAAATGCACTGCCCGCAGGACCCAGGGACTCACGCCCGAAATGATCCTGCGGGCAGCCCATTTTCGGACGCATTTACCGGACGCATTTCCCTTTTTATTCAGTCATTCAACCGATAAAATAGGCTTTAGTGTGATAAATGCAGTTTCATCCCTTGGGCGTTCAAAACACCAGTGGGCGGCGGGCTCGTGCCAGTGTCCGAAAAAAATGAAACATAATATACAATAGCAGATCCATTAAAAATGGCTCCAAAAGACAATCTTGCTACGTATGCCGACAACTGGTTTAAGCCTTTCGGAAAAGCGTCCGAGGGGCGAGAGCGGGCAATAATCCTTGCCTCCGAAGCCCAGGAGGCTTTTAAGAGTGCCACCACATTTGGTGCGGCTGTGCACAAGATGCACCAGACCGCGCAGCAAAATTTTTGGAAGCCTCTCGATACTGAAAGGGTTAAACCGCAATTCCGGCAACCGGTCGTCAAGATTAAAAGTTATGCCCATGATCGGATAGTTCTCTCAACTTTCATTCAGGCACCAGACATACGTAAGGGTCTAACGGCGCGTCTGAAATTTCGCGATGCGATACGCCGAACGCAATTTCTTGTTTCACTTCGCGAATTTCAAGCGGGTTGGAACATCCTTGGTAAGCAAAGGTTTAAGCCTGCCCGCACTAGCTTTACAACTTACGCAAAAAATATGACTAGGGATGCTGCGCATATGCTTGAGCTATTTGGCGAGGGGCAATGTGTTTTTGCCACTACGACATTGCCGGGTTCTGAATCTGAGGGTTTTGAAGTTGTTGGGGCGGCGAGTGGTGACATTTGCAACTTGTTAAATACGTGGCTTAGAGACCATGTTTCAGGGGGTGATTATGTATACGTGTGGGAGATGCAAGAACGGGGCGCTCCGCACATGCATTACATGTTCCGGCTGCCCCCAGATACCAAGCTGGAAGATTTCAGTGAGGCGTTCCAAAGAGAATGGCGCCAAATATTACTCTCTGTCTCTAAGACAAGCGGAGTCGATCTATTTCGGCGGGATGCGCATTGGACCTGGCAAGCTAATACAGATTTTCCACGGTGCGACGTTCGAATTGTCACTCACACTTTCGAGCGATACATAAGCAAGTACATAAGCAAAAGCCGCTCAAAGGGCGGCGTTGAGCACACTGTTTATCCCCGCCGGTGGTGGGGTTGTTCAAACGGTCTGCGCAACTTGGTAAAAAAATTTCGTTCAGAGCATGTGGTGCCTGTTGACGATTGTTCGATTGGTTTCAACGCAATCAAGCAACTCGTAAACACATTGGGTGATACCGCTGATGGTGTCATGTATTTTGAACGGATAAAAGGGTGCGGGGAGGATTCTGTCTCTATCCGAGTACCTCACGGGCAAGGCTTCGAATTGGCGAGGGCGATACTGGCCTATTTCGAAGATGGAGACTTATTACCATTTCAGATCGCGCTTTTGGAAGCGCAGGAGCACGTTGAAGAACGACCACACAAACCGGAGGCGGCATGATTCATTTTAGTTTGAGTACTGAGGATGCGGATTTGGTAATGAGGGCACTGATGATTCAGGCGCGCATTGAGAAAAGTTTTGGCAGGGGCAAGAGGCAGAGTGATTCAACGAAGCGTACTCGGCGGGTTGTTTCTGGCGCTGTGCGATTTGGTACTCATGTGCAAACTCAGTCAGCCACACAACGCATAGAAGAAACACACACCAAAGAAGGAATCTAGCTATGTCCAACAATTTCATAGGTCCTCCGAAGCGAGATTTTGATCAGTTATTCAAACTTGCTGAGTCTGAGCTTATCACCTTGCGAACAACTGCAGTAGAGCCGGCTGTGTTGGTAGCTGTTTGCGTAAATGCGTCTCAGGCTAATGGTTACTTCTGTTGCAGTCCTGCGAACTACAGAGCGGCAATGAACTACCTCTTGGATAAGCCAAAGTTCAATGCAAATGAGTTTCTGTCGAAAATTACTGTGGTAACAGGTGTCAGGAAAGGTCAGGTCCCGAAATTCGATTTTCGGATTAAAAATTGGGCGACGGGCGAACTACTAGCGGCTCGCTGCAGGGGTAATCAAACTGACGCTTTGATATTCGCGTGTAATTGGGGAATAGCGCAGATGCCCGCTTGGCGTATAGTGGAGAATGTAGAGCCCCAATTCAAAAGAGAGTATTTGCATGCTTTTTTGGGCGATGAGCGGATGCAAATGAGAGAGCTTATCCGGTTGATGGCTACTCATGAGCGGACCTTCCCCAATTGCACTGCCACCATGCTTGAAATTTTTCACGCTGACCGAAGAATGGCTCGGAGTCTGGATGATCTGGTGGCTCGGGATTTGGATTTGGCAAACCGTTTGGGACACTGCGCTGATCCTATATCAGCCGGATATAAGGTCTAATATTCACCAGGCGGTATTGTGTATATACTGTAAACTTGCCGGTAAAAACCCATGGGTTTCAAGCGGCGGGGAATCGCAATGTCTAGTTTCAATGGTGGCACTTCTGATCCGGCGTGGTTCGATGCGGTCCAGCTATTGTTGGATGCTGTCGGACCTGATGACCCGCGCTATTTATGGTGGGCGTCTATTGTTGGATCGTCTTTGCCTCCGGTCCTAGTGAACATGCAAACCATGTGCATACAGCCGCAATTCGTTTATCCTGCGGAGACTCAGGAGAACATCGACGCACTAGGTTTGGTTGAGTTTTTTAGAGTCTGGATGTTTGAATACTTCCAATCTATTTACCGCACCCCATGAGGTCTTGACTCATGGCTCAATTAGTTGGCAGTGTGTCTACCTTTGAAGGGGACCCAGACGAGAACGTGTTAGTCACGGTGCCTGGAATAATTCAGGGTTCAGCCGAATATGACCCCGATATTGGTCCGTTCTTGCAAAATGTAGCCGGTAATTCATGCCCAGGTTTCTTGAGCACTAAGGGCGACATCATACTAGACTCGCTTAATGCGACTAGAGAGATATTAGATTCACCGTTATTTGTTCCGCCTTGCACCTGGGTGCGCCGCTTTGCTCCGCTAATTTTTTCCTCCGATTTCAGTACCGGTGCGTCTACGGTTGACTTTGATTCAGGGGAGTGGATGCTGTCAGCTACATTTCTGTTTCAGCGCAGACTAAGAACGCATGCGAACCCTGATGATGACTGCTGGGAAGAAAGTAAGATCCCGAAAACGTTTCTCTATACCGGTCCACGCCCGGTAATTATTTCGCCCCATCTAAACACGCGATTTTGTAATTACACGCTGGGGGTTTCAGCGTTCTCTAGCGAGTCCGGTTTGATTTCGCTTTCTTATCCGCCCGGACCGTATTTTGAAAACAACACTGGCAGAATTGTTTTGGTGTTGCCTAACACAACCAACGGACCGTCTAATCCACTTCAAGGGGGAATTTTTATGCCTATTCCTGATATTCCGGCTGGGTATCCGCCCCCTCCGCAAAATAACGGTTCTTACACCGGACAAATTAGCGAGTCTCAAATTTCGGACGATGATTGTTTTCAAATTGTCTACAGAGGGCAGGGATTTCAGACACTCTGGGATATTGGTAATCGGGGTGAAGTGGCGGAACAAGATGAGCACCAGTGGTTCCAGACTAAAACCTATATTTTTGGAATGAACAACGTAGAACTAGCACCAGACATAGTTAACGTAATGACAGATGAAGTTTTGGAGTACACTTCGCTGCTGGTAATTGGGCGAGTGTTAGACAAGGTGGTCGAATCAGGTTCTGTTGTTATTAAGAGCGGCGGACTAAATAAAATACTGACCTTTTTGGGTCCGCTGGGCAAAATAGTGCAGACAGTAGAAATAGCTTCCGAGCTTATTCAGGATGTGGTGATGCTTTTAGGTCAATTGTTTGTTCCTCAGTGTTTGGATTCAAATCCGCCGGATGAACGGGGGCTGCTTCGCTTGGTGCCAATTCCGTTCCCGGTGCAAACAGTAGATGGTCAAAGTACCTTGGCTGGGATGCAGGCTATTTGTGATGCTCTGTATGCTTTGCTTCGTTGCTGTCCTCCGTGTGCCCAGGATGGGTGGCGGGAGGGTCCGACCATGGACACTGAATATATTTGGAGTCCGGGGTTCGTTGTGACTCAGGTACTTTTTCAAACGGTTGAGGTCAAAGAGCCTGCGCATGTAGCCATGGGCGGGCAGATGAAATTAGGGTGGTTTAAGTGGCGTGTTCAGGATGATGAAAATCACGACACAATAGAGTGTCAGGAACCAATTTGGATTAACCACAATGAGGCTGTGTTCTTTGCAAAAAATGGCATGGTTACTGGGTTTCGTTTCATGCCGCAAAATGGAGTCACGTTGAAAGTATTATTTCGTGGGGAAAGTACAGATATGCAATTGAATAGATTGACCGGTCCACCCCCGCCATAATTTAGGGTAACCTTATGGGGTACCCCACAAGAAAGGTGAATTGACAATGCCAATTCCGACAACCCATAAAGCCCGAGTCACTACGGTTTATCAAGCTGATGACGGCAATGGCTATTTACTGAAGGTTCCGACAACCTGGCAAGCATCAGGAACGCCGCTAAGTCTAGCGATTGCAACTCAAGCCGATCTGGGCGCTTTCAAGCCGTTGCCTGCTAATTGGAGACCTCGCCACGTTCGTGCAGAAACTACAGATGGCGTTGATGGAGACGGTAACTATCACGTTTTCAGCCGCAACTTTGTTGTCCAAGATGCTGATACGGTTCCAGGCGCAACTTGTGCTCCCGGCGCAACATTCACTTATGAAGGCTGCAATTGGCAGATTAAGGGTCGTGTTGGCGAACGTCATTTCGACCGATAAACTCAGTTTTCTCGAATAGTCTGGGCACCAAATGTGGTGCTGCGTAGACACACACACAACACACTTATTTTTTTGAGAGGTCCATTAAATGGCAATTCCCACTACACATCTTGTCCGAAAAGAGTACGTCTATGAGGCGGATGATGGTCAGCGATACAGAACGAAATTTGAACAGGCATTGTGCGATAACCTGACTGCAATGCCAGCGCCTGGGGCGGGAGACAATAACCTACCAAAGTTGCCTCCGAACATCAAACCCCGTGGTTTCTATATCGAAACTACAAACGGTACTGATGCGCAAAACAGACCACACAAATATCGGCGCTTTGTGCCTTGCACATTGAACGATGTTATACCTACTGGCGTAGGTGCTGCGGGTCATGTGATTGCTGCTTTCGAGGGCTGCGCCTGGAAGGTGCGAGGATACAGAGGCGAGAAATACCGCTTCCGCTAAACTGAACCGCTCGGGATTTTCCACACGAAACAGCGGGCGCCGTTCGCACTACGGGCGGTGCCGTGCTGTATTCATTTTTTTGGAGTAGGAAATTATGCTGCAC